>JAJTDQ010000017.1 GCA_021300505.1 Cryomorphaceae bacterium | reverse complement strand
GGATGGATTTGCAAACATTGGAACCGTAAAGTTTACTACGTCAATTCAAGTCTTGGACATGGTGAATATTTCGGCGAAGGGCGACATGAAACTGGTATATGGTTCCTTGCCAATTAAAGAGTTGACGTCTGAGGAAATCGCGCAATCACCGAGTAAGTTTGATGTAAAAGGATTGGTATTGTCCATGTCTTCTGAAGCACGGATGTCGGATGATGGAGAATTGATGTTCAGAGGAGCACGAAAAGGTGATATGATCTTTATGCTTGACGGTGTCAAAGGAAATGAAATGATGAATGTGCCAAGCTGTGCCATAGGACGTATGATGGTCTACACAGGCGGAATCCCCGCGAAATACGGCGATACACTAGGTGGTGTAGTGGTTATGGAAACGAAAAGTTATTTCGACTTATACCGTGCCTGGGAAGCGGATCAAATCCGACTAGGCAATCAGTAGTAGGTGAGCAGGTAGAAAAAGAAAATCCCAGTTTAAGCTGGGATTTTTTTGTTTAAAATTTTTCTATTTCGTGAAATACTGCGGACTCTTAGACTCGGCATCCTTCAAGAAATTCTTTAGTTCTTGTTCATTCTCTGCTTTAAGTACCATAAGCATTTCATCCGATTCAACAACGATATACCCGTCCAAACCATCGAGAACCACCAACTTGTCATTGGGAACATTCACAATGCAATTGTCTGAATTGTACAAATGGGTATTGTTTCCAATCACGGAATTGTTGCGCGCATCTTTGGATAAATGTCCACCCAAACTTCCCCAAGTACCTAAGTCACTCCAATCGAAGTCGGAAAGAACAACATCCACATTATCGGCATGTTCCATGATCGCATAATCAATGGAAATGTCCTCACAGCGCTCAAAGCAATCATTCACGCGTTCTTGTTCAATGATGCTGTTGTAGAACGAGAGATCATCCGCAAAAAGCGCATGCAGCGCAGGCTGGTGTTGATACAATGCGTTCAATACAGTGGAAGACTTCCAAACAAAAATTCCAGAGTTCCAGCAGAAATTCCCGCTTCGCAAAAATTCTTCAGCGGTCAACAAATCTGGCTTTTCTCGGAATTGCTTCACTTCAGTAACTTGACCGGCCTGAAGATCTTCGTCTGATGAATATTCTATATACCCATAGCCTGTATCAGGACGTGTCGGACGTATTCCAAGAGTTACCAAACGGTCATTGTCATTGGCTTGATGTATCGCTGTTGTGATGATCTCAGTAAATCTATTTTGATTGATAATCAAATGATCAGCAGGAGAAATCACCATAGTGGCATTGGGATTCAAGGCATGAATCTTTGCTGCAGCATAGGCAATACATGGAGCTGTATTTTTGCGTTTTGGCTCTGTCAATATTTGGTTCATTGACATGTCGGGCAACTGTTCTTTTACGATGGATGCATAAGAAGCATTCGTTACTACAAAAATATTCTCAGCTGGAGCAATGTGCAATAAGCGCTCGTAAGTCATTTGAATCAATGACTTTCCGATGCCTAGGACATCTAGAAATTGTTTTGGTTTTTGCGGAGTTGACATCGGCCAGAAACGGCTTCCAACACCACCTGCCATAATTACACAATAATTATCTTTCATAGTCTTTTAATCATTCAGAGGAATTACCTGCGCCAAACTGTTGACGAGGTAAGATCGCTTGGACTTCACTTCCTGACAGATATAGCGTTTCCGTCGGAGATCACCCTTCACGAAGTGCTTCCCATTCAGTGCAAAGGTAGAATTTTTTGGCAAGTGCTCGAGCACGATGACACCATCCTTCGGTTTGTCGTAGTTTAACAATACACGTGAAAGACCATGATCTGAACAGGAAGACGCTTTTGTGCGCACCAACGAATTCATCAGTGCTTTGCGGAGGTCATCGGGCAAAGCTGAAGAATCAATAAGTGGTAAAAGAAGTTTACGATAAGCGGCTTTCCATTCCTCTCCGTGAGGTGAAACTCGATTTCCATAAGCATTGAAGGTATGCAGATGCGCGAATTCGTGCACAGTCGTAATGAGAAAAGAGTAGGGGTTAAGGTCTCCATTGACTGTAATCGTATGCTTTTCACCATTCATCCCGGCACGGAAGTCACCAAGCTTGGTCGCACGCCCCGGCACAATCTTGAATCGAACACTTGATTCCTTAAAAAGAGTCACAACGTAGTCAACGAATGCCTCTGGAAGGTATTTACCTAACGCATTCGCCACCTTTTCTTTCGAACGAATTGGCTCTTTTTTCATTGACTCAAATGTACATGTTTTGTTGGCTTTTTGTGGAGAAAGTTTTAAGTCCACCGCTGTGAATACAGGAAAATAAACTTAAATTAGTACCCAATGAAAGTGATCTCAAATATCGGCAAGTACATACTGATGATGTTCGTCGTGTTTTCGCGACCAGAGAAATTTCAGATTTTCAGAAAGCGGCTATTTGAAGAAATTCAAGGAATCGGGATCAATTCTATTCCAATTGTTGCGTTGATGTCAACATTCATGGGAGCCGTCATTGCCTTGCAAACGGCGTCGAATATGGATAACCCCTTGTTGCCAGATTACACTATCGGATACATCACTCAGTCAAGTACAATTTTAGAGTTTTCACCAACCATCATCTCGCTTATTTTAGCGGGTAAGGTTGGGTCGAATGTGGCCTCTGAAATTGGCACAATGCGCGTGACTGAACAGATTGATGCACTTGAAATTATGGGAGTTAATTCCTTGACATTCCTTGTTTTACCAAAGGTTACAGCAGCGATTTTGTTCTTCCCTATTCTCGTAATTTTTTCTATGGCACTTTCACTCATCGGTGGATGGGCAGTATTGGTTTCAAGTGATCTTGCTACATCTGAGATTTATGTTCTTGGAATCCGTTCTTTCTTTGAAGTGTATAATGTTGTTTATGCCTTGACAAAAACAATTGTCTTTGGCTTTCTCATCGTTTCCATCGCATCGTTCTATGGCTATTACACCAAGGGTGGAGCGTTGGATGTAGGGAAAGCATCAACACAGGCAGTAGTGAGTAGCAGTATCGCAATCCTCATTGCCAATTTCATTCTCACGCAAATCATGCTCTTATGATCGATGTAATCGGAGTGAATAAATCATTTGGCACTAACCAAGTACTTTTTGACATCGATGCACGATTCGAAAAGGGAAAGGTGAATCTAATCATCGGTCAATCGGGTCACGGAAAATCTGTGTTGGCTAAATGTATCGTAGGTTTGCACGAAATCGATAGCGGACAAGTGCTCTTCAATGGTAGAAATTTCTCTGAAATGGATCGTCTCGGCAGAAAGGAAATTCGCAAGGAAATTGGAATGCTGTTTCAAGGTTCAGCACTTTTTGATTCAATGACGGTAGAGGAAAATGTAATGTTCCCCTTATCGATGTTCACGAACATGACCAAGAAGGAAATGCAGAATCGGGCAGACTTTTGTTTGGAACGTGTTAATCTATCGGGTAAGAATAAATTGTTTCCATCGGAATGTAGTGGGGGGATGCAGAAACGTATCGGTATTGCGCGGGCCATTGCAATGAATCCAAAGTACCTCTTTTGTGATGAACCCAATTCAGGACTAGATCCGAAGACTTCCATTGTAATTGATAATCTGATACGTGAAATCACCTATGAGTACGACATTACCACTGTTGTGATTACGCACGATATGAATAGTGTCATAGAGATTGGTGATACGATACTTTTCATGTACCAAGGGAAAGGCTGGTGGAAAGGTGACAGCAAATCAATTATTACCACTGAGGATGACCAAGTTTTGAGCTTCGTGTATGCGTCTGAATTCATGAAAGAGATTCGTCAAACGATGCAATCAACGCGTAAGTAGCAGTTCGCTGCTTAGAAATAAGCAACATAGCCAAAGTGAATCTTTCCGTTATTCAGTTTAAGTGGATTGTTCATTTGCTTGCCTAAACCGTATGAAACAGCAAAGATTCCTGCCCTTGTTCCAAAAGAAAGCCCGAATCCAAAACCGAAAGGTGTGTCCTTGTAATAATTTGTTGACCTGTTTTCATAAATGGCTTGATCAAAGAAGGCAAATACATTCGAGTTTTTGTCCAATAAAAAGCGATACTCAAGAGACAGGATTGATCGCGTTGTGGCATACAATTCTTCTTCGTTGAAACCTCTCAACGATTGTTGTCCACCAAATCGGAATACTTCGTTTTGGAAAATCTGATCCGCGTAATAAAATTCAGTCAAGGTATTGATGTGCAGAATGTGGCGCTTCGCCATGGGAATGAACCATTCAGCACTCAACGTACCACGAAAAGCATTTGATTTTAAAACTTCCGAAGTATCATTCAACCTACTTTTCCTTCCTCCAACCGAACCTTCAAAGTTAAAGGCAAATCCTCGAGAGGGGTTGGGAATGTAATCTACCTTTCGTCGGTTAAAGGATAGTCCATAATTGTTCGATTGCAAAGAGGAAAGATTTGAGAAATTTGGGTTTCCTGTACTTCCACTCAATAAAGATGATGTGGCATTTTGATAGAATACCTTAAACGTTGTTCCGTTGCGTAGCATGTATTGAACCCCAAAAAGTGCTTTAATTTCAAGGAAAGAAGAATCTCGTTTGTACAATTGAAACCGTAAATCTGTTCCAATCGGCGTGGAAAAAAGGAAGGGAAGGTTTACCCTCACATTGATCGATTGTGTTTTTGCACGAATGCTTCGCCAGTTCAATGAAAGCAGCTCTCCTCGTTTAAGTGCATTTAAGAGCTTTAAATCTAAATCTCCGGTAACACCAACCCTGCCCGACAATGGGTCAGGCTGGAGGCCTAATACACCGTTTACAGAGCTGAGCGGCTCCGTTTTTAAATAGAGAAAGAGCTCAGCTCCCTCTTTGGTAAAAAAAACCGCAGATGACTTGATGGTTTTAATATAGGGTACTTGTTCTATTTTTTGATCAAGTTCACTCAAAAGGGTTTCGTTAAATAAGTCACCGACATGTATTCCTATCAGGTTTGAAATGAACTTTGGTGAAAGCGTGCTGTCGCCTTTAATGTGTATTTCCTTCCAAGTCACAAGCGGTCCTTTCTCTACGACCAACTGTGCGTCTAATTGTTCCTTATCAAGAGAAATTGAGTTCAATGAAACTCGAGCAAATGGATACCCAGCTGAAAGTAGTTGGTTTTGTATGCCCCCCATCAATGATGAAATTTCTGAAGGCAGAAAAGGCATGTTTACAATACTCCGTTCGCGCAGGATTGAATTTCGAATGTAACGCTGGTCTTCTGATGCGATGTGTATCGTTGCCTGTTGAAATTTAGGCCCGGGTTGAAAAAGCACAGACGCCGTTTTACTTTTGAATGAAATGCTGTCGCATGAAGCAAGAAGGTAGCCTTTTGAAATGGCCACTTGTTGAAATTGACTGAGGTAGTTGTGTAAGGAAAGACTATCCTTAAAAGATTCTTTTGGATGCTTGGTTATTTTCGTTTGATCTTTTCCAACCCACGTTATTTGCCAAGATTCCTGTCCAAAAGCAATGGTGTGAAGGACAAGAATGACAAAAAACATTATTTTTTTCATGTGGTTTGTAACCTTAAAAGATGATTTACGTATTAAATGGCAAATGTGAATAATTATTTTACACGAAAGCGGTTAAAATATTTTATTTTCGCATTTCACAACAAACAAAGCAACAACAATCAAACTAAAACAGTAACCATGAAAAAAATGATGACATTAACGCTTGTAGGAATTGTATTAACGTTGGTTTTGGCAGCGTGCAAATCAACTAGCGGACATGGTTGCGATGCATACGGTAAACTAGATCAGACGACAAAATCTGATGTTGCAAGTAAGTAATCGTTTCCTCAAGAAATAAAAAAGGGTGCTATAGCACCCTTTTTTTATGTCGAAAATTCGAGACTATTTTTATTACTTGTTTACATATTGAACATCGTAAGTAACAGAATAGGACGCAGGGAATGTTGGAACCAACACATAGTTTTCCGTATACCATTCCTGTTCGCAATTACCACATTGCGTTGTAATAATGGTGTAGGTCACTTTTTGGTTCGCATCATCAATTGTAACTTTACGGTCAAATGCCGCGTTGCATTTTGCCTTAACAGGAAGGCACAGTACATTGTACTGGCTATAATCTACTGGTGCTTTTCCAGCACCATTGACACCAACCTCGATGCGATCTGCGTATGGGCTGTTCGCATTAATGAGGTAACTTGCAGATGACATACTTTGAGTCATGTTTCCACTATTTGGGTAGAAAATTACATTTTTGATAATCACCCCACTGTCTAAAGTTTCCTTACTGATCACACATTTCTTGTTGCAAGAAGAAAGTGATGTGATGACAAACAATAATGAAAGTGCCAAAAATGATGAGCTGCGTAGCATAGGTGTGGTATTTAGTTGATTCAATTTGCTTGTAAATATAAACCTTTTTTTAAAATCTTTTATTTCTTTCGTAAAACGAAATTTTGACCAAGATAAACACGACGCACCTGTTCATCCGCCGCTAACTCTTCTGCGGTGCCTGATTTCAAGATGCTTCCTTCAAAGAGTAAATACGCCCGATCGGTTATAGAAAGCGTTTCTTGCACATTGTGGTCGGTGATCAATATCCCAATATTGCGCTTGCGCAGCTCAGAAACAATACTCTGAATGTCTTCCACAGCAATGGGGTCAACTCCTGCAAACGGCTCATCCAAAAGAACAAATTTCGGATTCGTAGCCAAGGCTCGAGCGATTTCTGTACGTCGTTTTTCCCCTCCTGAAAGTCTGTTTCCCAAGTTTTTACGCACGTGTGTCAAGTGAAATTCCTCCAGAAGCGTTTCTAGCTTTTCCTTGCGTTGCACCTTGGTCATGTCGGTCATTTCCAAAATTGCCATGATATTGTCTTCCACACTTAACTTTCGAAAAACTGAAACCTCTTGTGGTAAATAACCAATTCCAAGTTGAGAACGGCGGTACATCGGGAAATGGGTAATATCCGTGTCGTCCAAGTAAACGGAACCTGTATCGGGCTTTACCAAGCCAACGATCATATAAAATGACGTTGTTTTACCAGCACCATTTGGTCCTAAAAGTCCAACAATTTCTCCTTGATTTACTTCAATAGAAACGCCTTTAACGACATCACGCCCTTTATAGGTTTTACAGATAGTGTTTGTATGTAATTTCACGTGGTAAAGTTAGAAATTAAATGACCAACGTGCGCGAACACCAAAAGGACTCATGCCCGGATCGAGGTGTGTTGCTCTGTAAACCAGATCTACCCGGAAAAACTGAAAGATATTTTCAATACCTATGGCTGCCTCTACGTATGGAATAGACCCGAATTTTTTCGTAAACGAGGGCAACAGCATTTCTGCGGAATGCCGATCGGAAACGGCTCCATAAGTGAATCTGCTCGAAGTGACCAAACGCCATTTTAGTTTTTTAATCAAGGGTATTCGATCAAAAAACAATCCCTCCCAATGGTTTTCGATAAACCCACCAACATAGCGGTCAGAGACAAACTCGAAGAAATTTAGTTTGTTGAAGGCATTGCTTTGAAGCCAGTATGATTGACTTCCTTCATGAACTTTCAAAAATGGGTAGGCAGCTGTACCGAAGATGTATCCAGCATTAATCCCATAACGGATTCGTCCCAGAAAACCGATTGGCCTATCATGCTCCATCTGAAATTCTATTTTCTGATAGTTGTAATCACTGCCAAATAATCCTTTTACACCGATTATGGCTTGTAATGAAATAATAGGGTACCAAGAACCCATTGATACACGGTCAAATGAACCACCGATAAATTCTTCATTTTTCGCCCATCTCAGACGAGCGGTAAATTCGGATGTGCGAATGCTCTCAATGTTCTCAGGCAGATTTGTTGTTTGGTTGATGCGGACGTAATTGGCAATGCCTTTCGGGGTGAATTCCTTCCATTCAAACCCTCCGTAAATCACAAAATCTTTCTTAACATCCTTCTCGATGTTCATTCCAACTTTTTGAACAAACGTAAGCTTGTCGAATGGGCCTGTTCGGAAAATTGTACCAAATGATGATCCCAATGCTGCTGCAGTTGGAGATGCTCCTATTTGCTCTAAATCATAGTTGTAGTATGCCACCAACATACCTCTTTTTTTCGGTGTAATGTTGTAGCGAACGGTTGCTCCATATTTGAATCGTTGATCCCCAAATCCATAGGCTACTCTGCCACCGAGTTCTAAACGTCTCGAAAATGCATTTGAGGTGCGCAAAGCAAGACCTGTACGTACCTTTTCAACTGGATTTCCGCTAATGAGCGCCAAGGCATTTCCAAATTCTAATTTCTTGTATGGATAATAGCCCGTAGAGGCGAGGTAAGCGAGTTTTTTAAGGTTTTTCAAATATGGAGTTGCATTGAGTGAGTCGATCATCTCAATGATTCCAGATTCTTGCTGATTCAAGGCTGTGTGTCGATGGGTTTCCCAAAAATGCTCATCTCGTAATTTGGCACTATCTGCAAGTTCTACGGTATAATCTGTATTGTAAAACTCATCAGGGTGCTTTTCATTGATTTTAAAATTTCTCCGGCTCGAGGTCTTTCGGGCATATACACCATACAAGCCTGTGTTTCTCGTCAATTTAAGGTCGAGAATGAGTTTTTCATTGGTCAACATCCACACTTCTTTTTCAACCTGATTGAAGTCTTGCTCAAAAAATAATCCTTGCACGAAATTGACATTGGCATCCAGTGAAATTGTCGCCTTGATGTTTTTTACGGCATAGGTGGTGTCATGAATCCACATTTCTCCTTGAAAAGTAAGATCGCCATCGCGCTTAGGAACGAAGCGCAACTTATAGCACCAATACTGATCGATAAAGGCTGAGTCCTCCAAAAAGAACTTGTAGAAATTTCGTGCATTATCCGCCACAGGACTAATGAATGAACGATTGAACATGATGATACTGTTGTCGTAGATATTGAAGTCAAGATACATATCACCAAGCAGCTGGTTGATCTGGAGATTGTCAATTCCTGTAACGCGCGTTCCATGAACATACTCGCGGCGACTCTTTGGGTTTTTTCTGAAATAAAAGTCGGAGACTGTTTCGGAGAGCAACATGGGCAAATAGGTTTCACCCGCTTCAGTTGAGTCTAAATAATCCAACACCAAGTCTAGGCGATTAACGATGTCGCGTTTGGTGAAATTCTCGCCAATGTTATTGGCATCGAATTGTATCTTGTTGTAGAGTTCGTATTCGTAAGCGCTAAGCTTTTCTTTATTGTTGATAGGCTTATTGGCGACAACTCTTTTATGTAAACGTGTTGAAGGCAATTCGTCGGGTGCACGTGCTACAACTTCTTCAATATCTGCAGTAAGAACGGGTAGCACAACGGAAATTTCTTGCGCGACATCCTTCGTAACTTTCTTTGTTACGGAAAGGTATCCGGTGAACACGAAGCGCAACGAATCTGTAGCGTAATATGTTTCGATTGAATAATGGCCAGTACTGTCTGTGAAAGTTCCAATTTTCGAATCGAGGAAAAAGACTTTGACAAAGGCCATTGGTTCGCCTGTAAGTTGATCGCTGACAATTCCCTGCACCTTTGTCTGTTGCGCAAGAATGATTTGCACTGGAAAAAGGAGTAAGACGAGCAGCAGTCTGTAGTTCATTGAGTCGAAAATAAAAAATTTAGGGTTTACCTACTTAGGAAACTTCCTTCTTTTTGCGATTTTTTTCGACGCGCACGGCAGCCAAAATCCCAATTTCATACAAGATCATGATTGGTATGGAAACGATTATCTGCGAAATTAAATCTGGTGGTGTTATCGCTGCGGCTATAATAAGGACAACAATGATGGAATGTTTGCGGTATTTCCGAAGAAATTCCGAGGTTATTACTCCAAGTTTTGCGAAAATATAAGTTACAACAGGCAACAAGAACAACACACCAGACCAAAACACAGTTGAAATGATTGTACTCATGTATGAACTGATCGTGAACTGGTTTTCGATTTGATCAGTGATTTTATACGAACCAAAAAACTGAACGGTTAGGGGTGCCACCACAAAGTAGCCAAAGAGTATTCCAAGAAAAAAAAGAACCGAAACATAGAATACAATCCCACTGGCCATTGAACGCTCATTTTGTTTTAAGCCTGGTTTTACAAAGGACCAAATCTGGTAAAAAATGAATGGGAAGGACAATACAATTCCACCCATTATACTCATCATTAAGGCGTAACTGAACTGACCAGACATGGTTGTACTTTGAAAGCTTACAGGAATTTTAGAGATACAGACATTGAACCATTCACACATCATTCGAAACGATATGAAATTTGGGTTCACCATGGCAATGAAAAATGTCCGAATGATCCATTCTTGGTAAATGAACAAAACCGTCGCAATTACCAAAATTGAAATGGCTATGCGAACAAGACGCCAGCGCAACTCCTCTAGATGATCGAGGAAAGACATGTTTTTTTCTTCATTCATGCGCTGCAAAAGTAGTGAATCTGACAGGAAATTTCCCATGTTTCAATCCTATTCAAGCCTTATTGTCTCAATTGATTGCAACTTTTCACGGAATATTGGGATTGATTGCGTAAATTCGATGTTCTTTTCTTACATTTAGATAGGTAATTCTAGCGAATGGTATCGAACGATCTTAGAAGTGCATTGCGAAAATATTTTGGGTTTGACAGCTTTAAAGGCAGTCAAGAACAAATTATTAATAATGTACTCAATGGCAATAACTCTTTTGTCATCATGCCCACAGGAGGTGGTAAATCAATGTGCTATCAATTGCCTGCACTTCTGTCGAATGGTACAGCTATCGTAGTTTCTCCACTAATCGCCTTGATGAAGAATCAGGTGGATTCCATCCGGAATGTAAGTGATGAGGAATCGATAGCTCACTTTTTGAATTCATCTCTTTCGAAAGCTGAAATTGCCAAGGTGAAAGAAGATATTCAGGATGGAAAAACGAAATTGCTTTATGTTGCTCCTGAATCATTAACCAAGCAAGAAAACATTGATTTTCTGACGTCGGTAGATATTTCTTTTTTCGCCATAGATGAAGCGCACTGTATTTCAGAATGGGGCCACGATTTTCGTCCTGAGTACCGCCGACTTCGTGAGATTTTTGAAAAGATATCAAGTGTTCCAATTATTGCGCTCACAGCCACAGCTACACCAAAAGTGCAGTACGATATTCAAAAGAACCTCAATATGTTGGATGCAACGGTGTTTAAATCGTCATTCAATAGAGACAACCTATATTATGAAATCCGCCCGAAACGGGACGTGGAAAAACAAATCATTCGTTACATCCGTTCAAAGGAGGGTAAAAGTGGAATCATCTATTGCCTTAGCCGTAAGAAGGTAGAGGAGTTTGCCGAATTACTTCAAGTGAATGGGATCGATGCATTGCCTTATCACGCTGGACTAGATGCTGTAACGCGTGCGAAACATCAGGACATGTTCTTGATGGAAGAAACACAAGTGATCGTCGCTACTATTGCCTTTGGCATGGGAATCGATAAGCCAGATGTACGTTTTGTCATTCACCACGATATTCCAAAATCCTTGGAAAGTTATTACCAAGAAACAGGTAGAGCAGGACGAGATGGCGGTGAAGGCGAATGCCTAGCATTTTACAGTTACAAGGACATTGAAAAATTGGAGAAATTCCTCCAAGGAAAACCTGTTGCTGAACAAGAAATCGGGAAGCAATTGTTGAGTGAAATTGTCTCCTATGCCGAAACCTCAGTGTGCAGACGCAAGTTTATTCTCCATTATTTTGGTGAAGTTTTCGATGAACACGAATGCAATGCCTATTGTGACAATTGCCGTAATCCAAAAGAACGACGCGAAGGTCAAGAATATGTTGTAATGCTTTTAAAAGCACTTATTGATCTTCAGGAAACTCAAAAGGCAAAACATTACTGCGCATACCTTTCTGGTCATGTTACAGCAGACATCAAATCCTATCGTCACGATACCTTGCCCGATTTTGGTTGTGGGAATGACAAAGATGAACATTTCTGGAATGCGGTAATTCGACAAGTAATTGTAGGCGGCTTGATTTACAAAGACATCGAAACTTATGGAACACTTAAGCTTTCTGAAGCTGGAAAGGCTTATCTAGCGAAACCACATTCATTCACACTATTGAAGGAACATGATTTCTCCAATACGGATGATGACGAATCCATGATTAGCAGTGGCGGAAAAGGAGGTGTTTTTGATGAAACCTTATACGACATGCTTGTCGATTTGCGTAGATCAATTTCTAAGCAAAAGAACATTCCGCCATTTGTGATTTTTCAGGAGCCTTCGTTGAAAGACATGTGTTTCCAATACCCGATCACTATTGATGAATTGACAAATATTCAAGGTGTAGGTACCGGAAAAGCAGCGCGCTACGGATTGCCATTTGTTGATATGATCCAGAACTATGTCGAAGAAAACGATATTGAGCGTCCACAAGACATGGTGGTGAAATCCTTAGTGAATAAGTCAGGATTGAAGGTGCAACTCATTCAGAACATCGACCGTAAATTGCCCCTTGAAGATATCGGACGTGCCCAAGGCAAATCAATGTCTGAAGTTTTGGAAGAAATAGAAGCAATTGTTTCGTCTGGTACACGTGTCAACATCAATTATTATATTGATGAAATCATTGATGTGGAGGACCAAAAGGAAATCTATGGTTACTTCATCGAAGCGGAGACAGACGATCTTTCAGATGCCTACAATGAATTTGATGGCGATTATTCAGAAGAAGATCTGCGACTGATGCGCATTAAGTTCATGAGTGAAATGGCCAATTAACGGCGGAAAATTATCGTGATATAGTTTCCAAGATTGTCGGGATACTCCAACTCTAAATCTGTTTTTGTCAATACCAATATGCGATAGGTGAAGCTGCCAAGTTCACTACCCGCGCCATCCAACTTCTTAACAGTCATGTAGTCACCTTTCTCAATCATCTCGAAGGTACCTTGCTCAATAATCTGCGTTAATGGTAATCCTGGTAAGGTCAATGATGCATTAAATTGATACGTACACTTTATCGGCGTTTCACTGCATGCACTAAAGTGCATCTCACCGGTTCCAGTTGCATAGGCGCTCAATCCTTCCGTATCTTTCATCCTGTAACTCGTCAATTCCCATGTTCCCTCCAACTGCCGAGCGGTTTGTTTTTGCTTGTCACATGAGGTGAATAGAACAAAAAGCAAGAAAAAATAACCAACAACTTTCATAGACTTAAAATGCGGCATGACACATCAGTTGCACTCCTGTAAGCAAAGCATGCTCATCAATATCAAATCGAGGATGATGAACTCCATGGAAGATTCCTCGCGATTCATTTCTAACACCTAGACGAAAGAAACACACAGGAACATGTTGTGCATAGAATGAAAAGTCCTCGGCCGTCAATCGAATTGGAAGTTCTTCAACATGCGCTTCTCCCAATACATTGATTGCTTTTTCTCTCATTCTACCAGTAACCTCAGGATCATTTTCAAGATATGGATAGCCTTTGCTGATTTCCAGATCAACGGTTGCCCCATGCAATGCAGCAATGGAGCGAATTTGTAACTCTATCAGTTGAAGAGCCTCTGCCCGCCAAGTCTCATTCATGGTGCGAAAGGTTCCTTTGAGCTTGGCTTGTGAAGGGATGATGTTCGTCGCGCCCAATGCCTCAAAATGACCGAAGGTCAAGACACAAGGTATCTTTGGGTCACATTTTCTACTGACTATTTGTTGCAGTTCAATCACAATAGATGAACCAATCACAATTGGATCAATGCACTGATGAGGTGTGGCACCATGACCACCTTTACCATTTATTGTTAGGTGGATTTCGTCGCATGACGCCATGTACAACCCTTCTTTGAATCCGACATTTCCTGTATTCATTTCTGGAAAAACATGTAAAGCAATCATTTCACGAACCTTGGGCTTTTCCAAAACGCCATCGGCAATCATGAGAGTTGCTCCACCTGGATTTTTTTCCTCCCCCGGTTGAAATACAAATTTCACTGGAGAAGGAAGTTGGTCTTTCAACCTGTTGATGATGATGGCCGCTCCCAAAAGAATGGCCGTATGCACATCATGACCACATGCATGCATGACACCGGGAACAGTTGATTTGTAAGGAACGTCATTTGCCTCTTCAATCGGAAGTGCGTCCAAATCAGCACGCAATCCGATGCAAGTGTCCGACAAAGAATGATTTTCATTTCTCACAATAGCGACAACCCCTGTTTTTCCTACACCTTTCTCGTGTTGAATGTTATGTTCAGTAAGAATCCCTGAAACATACTCCATCGTCTTGAATTCGTCGTAGGATAATTCTGGGTGCATGTGTAAATATTCACGAATCTCCTTCACCTTGGTGAAAAGAGAATCAGCATGGACGTCGATAAGCTTTTTCAGTTCAGGATTCATGACCTATTGAGTTTACACCAGAAATAATGAGGCGCACAGAAACATAAGCCATCAAGGCGCCAAAGATGAGTTTCACCATTCCAGGTGACGTTTTAAGTGAGAGTTTCGATCCGATATATCCGCCGATGAGAAAACTTCCCGCGATGATTAAGCCATGTTGCCACTGTACATTGCCTGTTTTCCAATAATTGTAAACGCCTAAGGCAACAACGGGCATCGCCAAAACAAACAAGCTCGTACCTTGAGCTTGATGTTGAGTGAATCCTAAGAAAAAGACAAGTGCGGGAACGATGAGAACACCCCCACCAATACCAACAAAACCACTAAGCACACCAGCCATAAGGCCAATCATGATCAATAGTGCGATGCTGGTACCTGTCATTCGTGTCAATTTTGAAAGTAAAAGTAATGAAATATCGCTTACTCAATGAGTAGATTACACCCTCGAATGTCTGACTGATCAAAGCGACCCAATATTTGAAATTGTTCTCCATTCGATCTGCCTAAATCCTGTGTTGAGATAAAACATCACAGTAGGCTTGAGATAACAATTCTGTCATGCCATATTCCGAAAGAACGGTTTCAACCTTGAGCGCTTTCTTTAGGGTATTGTGCAATTCTTCTTTGGTCATCTCTTTTCTTCTACCCTTCATTCCACCTGTCTCGATGATGACAGCTTTAGATAAATCAATACCTTTTTCAGCGAGATCGAGTAGGGCATAGCTCACACCAAACAAGATGGTTTTTTTTCCTTCGTTACAAGCCATTGTATAGCGATGTTCTATTTCATCAATAGACTCTAACAAGAATCCCGATTTATACGAATTTGACTCCTTGATGAGATGATTTACCATATAAACCAAACTCGATTCCCCTTGCGCAATATAGCTCGGTAACAAGGCCAAGATGACCTGGTCTTCAGGATTTCCAATCCGTTTTCTATAGGCTGTCATGAACGAACGTTCGTAAAGTCCCTTACTCGCGACAAGATGCTTCGAACGCTGCATTCCAGTTGTTCCACTACTCAGAAATTGCACTTCTGGTCGATGACCTTCTGCGATGATATCATGTTCTTTAAAAAAAGAGATGGGTAGAAAGGGAATCTCTGAATACTCTTTTGGTTCGGGCCTACCGAGTAAATGAATGAATTCACTGTAGATGCCGCAATGCGTTTTTTGATAGTCGTACATATCCAACGCTAAACGGTTGAAGTCATCATTGGAGTTCAATGAAAAAATTCGATCCTCCGAAATGACGGCACCCATGTTGGATTAATGTTGAATTGAGGAGAGCTCTTCTGCTTCGTGTTTATGGCGAAACATCAAAGCAAAAAGAGCCGCGATCACCAATGCGTAGGCTGCAAACGCAATCCAAATCGCTGGCCAATCGTTAAATTCTATGGCTTTGGAAAATACACCATCTGCACCGATTGAAGTGTTCTCTGTTAAACCCTTGAAAATTTTTTGATGTGCATCATTTTGTAAGTTCAAACCAAAATAATTTGTGAGTTCTTTAGTCGTTTCAAAATGCAGTTTAAAGTATTGCGTAATCAACAATCCGCTGACGTAGCTACCCAGGATGGCGCCAATTCCGTTCGTCATCATCATGAAAAGTCCCTGAGCGCTCGAACGAATTTTTGAATCGGTATTTGTTTCAATAAACAAAGACCCTGAGATATTGAAAAAGTCGAAAGCCATCCCATAGACGATACATGAAATAATAATCATCCACAAACCAGATCCTGGATCACCATAGGCCAATAAACCAAAGCGAAGAACCCAAGCGAGCATACTGATCAACATGACCATCTTTATTCCAAATCGCTTCAAGAAAAATGGGATAGCCAGGATGAAAAGTGTTTCAGAAATTTGAGATATCGACATAATTACTGTCGAGTATTTTACAATGATTGAGTCGTGGTGTGAACCAAAGAAACGGAACTCACTAATGTATCCATCCCCATACATGTTGGTCAATTGCAAAGCAGCACCAAGGAAGAGTGAGAAGAGGAAAAACAACAAAATTTTGTAATTGGCAAACAATTTAAAAGCATTCAATCCAAGTGCCTCAACAAGACTTGATTTCTCGCTTTTTCTTGGCAAACATTTCGGTAAGGTAAAGGCATAGAGCCCAAGAAGAATGGCGGTGATCCCAGAAATTATAAATTGGTTTCCAGATGCTTTATTGCCAGTCAGGTTTACAAACCACATGGCCGCAATGAACCCTATAGTTCCCCAAACACGAATGGGAGGAAAGCTTTTTACAACATCATGACCTCCTGATTTTAAGATGTTGTAGGCTACTGAATTGGACAAGGCTATCGTTGGCATGTAACACAGCATGGCTGCGAAAATCACCCAGAAAAAAGTGTCAGGGTTTGTCACTCCTGGCAGGGTGAACAAAATGATTCCTCCAATGATGTGTAAAGCGCCGTAGAGTCGCTCAGCATTGATCCATTTATCGGCAATGATACCCGTAATGGTAGGCATGATGAGTGAAGACAGACCGAGTGTTGTAAAGATCGCTCCAAATTCAACACCACCCCAATGCTTCGTTTCAAACCAATAATTGTAGATCGTAATGAGCCATGCACCCCAGACAAAAAACTGGAGGAAACTCATCAGAGCTAATCTATTTACCTGGTTTTTGCTATTTAGGGTAGTTGAAGTCATGACAAGACATATTACTTATTTCTTTGATTGATTTCGTCCCGAAGTCTTGAAGCCAATTCGTAATCTTCATTTTCAATTGCTTCTTTCAACTGGTTTTCCAATTCTTCAACTGGAATTTCATCCAACTCATCGATATCATCTAAATCACCATCAAAGTCCTCTTCTCTAGCCAATACATCAAAACTTGTTTCATCGTTCGCATGACCAGTGTCTGACAATATATTCTCATAGGTGTAAATGGGGCAATTGAATCGAATTCCAATCGCAATGGCATCAGAAGTGCGCGAATCAATTTCAGCTGTCGCATCAAATTGCTCACAGATTAACTTGGAAAAAAAGACACCTTCCTCGAATCGATAAATAATGACTTCGAGCACTCGAATGGAAAAGGCAGTTGAAAAACTGACGAATAGATCGTGAGTCAACGGACGTTCTGGTTTGAGTTTTTCCAGTGCCAAGGCTATGGATTGTGCCTCATTTCCACCAATAACGATTGGAATTTGACGCTTTCCTCCGGATTCAATCAAGACCAATGCATAAGCGCCAGATTGAGTCTGACTGTATTGCAATCCCGCGATGTCTAATTTTATTTTTTCCATGATGCCCAACTTGCACTGTTGTAAACAAGTAGGGAAGCTATCACGCTTCCCTAAACTATCGTTGTATGTAAAGTTAAAATATCTTTAGTACATCAGTGACCTGAGGAACGGAATTTTTTCACCGCTTCAGTCAAACGGGGCAAAACCTCAAAAGCATCACCAATGACACCGTAATCTGCAGCTTTGAAGAAAGGTGCTTCAGAATCTGTGTTAATCACAACAATCACCTTCGAACCATTCACTCCAGCCAAATGCTGAATCGCTCCTGAAATTCCTGCTGCAATGTATAAGTTTGGACGGATGGCAACACCAGTCTGTCCCACGTGCTCATGATGAGGTCTCCAACCAATATCTGCTACTGGACGTGAACAAGCTGTAGCAGCACCAAGTGCAGCCGCCAAATCTTCAACAAGACCCCAGTTTTCAGGTCCTTTCAAACCACGTCCAGCGGAAACAACCAATTCTGCCTCGGGCAATGGAATTTCACCCTCAGGTTTCTTTGTTGAAATAACTCTTACTCCAGCTGAACCAGCATTGCCGTTGAAATCTTCAACAGAACAAGCACTTCCATTTTCCTGAGGTTGAATACTGTTTGGTAACAAAGAAATAATTGTACGTGATGCATTGACTTTCACATGTCCGAATGCTTTTCCAGAGAAAACATTCACTGGAACCGTTCCATCAGCAGAAGGAACATTGATCGCTCCAGAGATGAGTCCTGCCTTCAGTCGAACGGAAAGTCTCGGAGCCACTGCTTTAGCAACCAAGTCATGAGAGAAAATAATGGTGATTGCCGAACATGCATCTGCAGCGCTAGCAATGATACGTGTCAGCTGTTGGTCATCATCACCTTCAACTGAACGATCGACAAGCACTTTAGACGCGCCATAGTTACCAAGTGTTGACAATTGATCGGCGCTAAGAGAACCTGTTGTAATTACGGTAACATCACCGAGTTTTTTTCCATAGGTAACGGTTTCAAAAGCTGACTTGTGAAGCCCGTTTTTACTGTTTATATAGACTAATACTGACATAGCGAGTGGATTAAATAACTTTAGCTTCGTTGTGAAGTAATTCAACAAGTTGATCCATATTGCTTGGATCGATCATTTTGCATGCTGATTTGGCATTCGGCATGGTGTAATTTACATAGGTAGTCATCTGGTCAACTGCCACCGCTGCAACCACTTGCAAGGGTTTCGTGCGAGCTGCCATGATGCCCCGCATGTTAGGAATACGTTGCTCAGCCATTCCTTTAGCACATGAAACTACCGCTGGAGTATTCACCTCAACAACTTCGATTCCTCCGTTGATTTCACGCTCTAAGGTCAACGTTGTTCCATTGACATCCATTTTCGTAGCGACAGAAACGAAGGGTTGATCCAAAGCCTCAGCAATCATACCGCCAACCTGTGAACCATTGTAATTGATTGTTTCCTTGCCCGTTAATACCAAGTCAAAACCATTTGTTTTGGCATACTCAGCAATTTGCATTGCTGCAAAATAGGCATCTGTTGGATCAGCATCGATACGAACCGCATCATCTGCACCAATCGCCAATGCTTTGCGAATAACTGCCTCATCACCCGCAGAACCTACAGAAATAATGGTCACATTTCCACCATTTGCTTCCTTGATTTCAAGCGCTCTAACGAGGGCATACCACTCGTCATAAGGGTTGACAATATATTGGACACCGTTCTCATCGAATTTCGTACTGTTCTCAGTGAATGAAATTTTTGACGTAGTGTCTGGAGATTTGCTGATGCACACTAGAATTTTCATCGCGAATTTTTAATTTTTATCGGGCACAAATTTAAGGATATATTGCAAATTTCATCGGCTATTTCTTCAAGTAAAATACAATTAAAAAGATTATTTACTTAGTGTCAAAATGACATTAATAACTTTATTTCCTGTCGAACACAATTTGTACGTGTGATTTTGTATTAAATTTGTCGCCTACAATCGCGGATTAAAACCGTTAAACATGAAGACAATTCAATTCAGAGAAGCATTAAGGGAGGCAATGTCCGAAGAAATGCGCCGTGACGAGCGTGTATTATTACTTGGAGAAGAGGTAGCCGAATACAATGGTGCGTATAAAGTTTCACAAGGAATGCTCGACGAGTTTGGGGCGAAACGAGTTATTGATACGCCAATCGCTGAGCTAGGTTTTGCCGGTATAGCTGTCGGTGCATCGATGAATGGGCTTCGTCCTATCGTAGAATTCATGACATGGAACTTTGCCATCTTAGCAGCCGATCAAATCATCAATAGTGCGGCGAAAATGTTGCAAATGTCTGGAGGTCAGTACAGCTGTCCTATTGTTTTCCGTGGAGGAAATGGTACCGCGGGACAACTTGCAGCGACTCATTCTCAGTCATTTGAAGCGTTTTATGCACATGTTCCAGGATTGAAAGTGATCACTCCATCAAATCCGTATGATGCAAAAGGCCTGTTGAAAGCAGCAATTCGCGACAATGACCCTGTGGTTTTCTTGGAATCAGAGAAAATGTATGGTGATAAAGGTGAAGTGCCTGAAGGTGAATACATCATTCCAATTGGTGTTGCCGATGTGAAGCGCAAAGGAACAGACGTTACTGTGGTGACTTTTGGTAAAATCATTAAAGTAGCTCAAGAGGCTGCGGATGTGTTGGAGAAGGAAGGTATTTCATTAGAAATCATCGACCTTAGAACCATTCGACCAATTGACTATGCCGCAGTTGTGGATTCCGTGAAGAAAACAAATCGCTGTGTGGTTGTTGAGGAATCTTGGCCATTGGCTTCGATTTCTTCTGAGATTTCTTACCACTTGCAACGCTATGCCTTCGATCATTTGGATGCACCAGTGATGCGTGTGACGCAAACAGATACGCCATTTGCATTTTCACCAACATTGATTGACGAAGCATTGCCAAATGTGGAGCGTATCGTGAAAGCCGTAAAAAGTACATTATACAGATAAGCCAGTATTGACATAGATTGGAAGCCGTAGGAGAAACCTTACGGCTTTTTTTGTGCTTGAATTTTCTTATTTTCGCTTTAACCAATTCGCTTTGAATGATTCGCATTTTATTCTTCCTCATCATTTTAATTCCAATGCCTTTGATTGCACAGAATTCCATCTGGGTAAAACCAAATGCGGTTTGGCATTATGATTATTGGACAATTGGATGGTTTGGATTTATGAAAATTGAGCAGAGTGGAGATACAGTCATTCAAGGAAAGAACCACCGTTTTTTATCTTCAAGACAGTTCCTTTCAAAAACTCTTTGATTTTTCAAAAAGTACGGGTGATTCTTATATGATTGGTGTAACGAATCCAAGTCCTGCGGATCAATGCAGTGCGGAATCATGGACAATGCTCACTGGGACAGGTAATGATGATTATGGTTATCCCTCTATAACTGTGGAATCGTATCTCAATGCAAATCTTAAATTAACAGGCACCTTTAACAATCGTTTTGGAGGGGATTATTTCCTGCCATTGTTGCGCTCTTGCGATCCTAGTATTATCTATGAAGATTACATCTTTACTTTTCGATGCTTTCAAGATGATAGTCTTGTGGTAAATCCGAATGGTGTTGAATGTGAATACATGTTGACGCATGTTGGATTAAATGAAGCAGAAAATCACACCTTATATATAGGCCCAAATCCAACGTCGGATTTACTGTATCTTAAGGCTGATTTTTTAATTGAAGAAATTGAGGTCTTGGATGCGTTAGGTAATTCTGTTTTGAGACAAAACGGTGATGACTTCAATGCTAAAATCGATGTGTCCTCTCTTCATCGAGGAGCATATGTATTAAAGGTCCATGACCAACTAGGCAATACTGTCTGTAAACGTATAATTAGGGACTAAGCGAAATTTATTTTTTCGGATTAATTGCTTACTTAGTTGATGAAAATCTTTCTATTTTCGGGTCTTCAAGCCATTTTGTGCTTTTTTTAAAGGAAGATGTGAACACGATATTGTGAAAAACATGCATCTTTTTTTCTGATCCCCTTGCTTTGTATTTTAAATCTAGTATCTTTGCACCCCTCAAAGTGCGTTTGGGGCAATTTTATATTATTATTAATTAAGAGTATTTTATGCCAACTATTCAACAGTTAGTTCGCAAAGGAAGAACAGCGGTAGTCAAGAAGAGTAAGTCTGCTGCACTTGATTCATGTCCCCAGCGTAAAGGGGTGTGTGTTCGTGTTTACACAACTACACCAAAGAAGCCGAATTCGGCGATGAGAAAGGTTGCCAGAGTGCGCTTGACCAATGGAAAAGAGGTCAATGCATACATTGGTGGTGAAGGTCACAACTTGCAAGAGCACTCTTTGGTGCTTGTGCGTGGTGGAAGGGTAAAAGATTTACCAGGGGTACGTTACCACATTGTTCGCGGAGCTGAAGATACAGCTGGTGTTGAAGGAAGAAAACAACGTCGTTCTAAATACGGAACGAAAAGACCTAAACAGAAATAATTAAATCCTTGAAGAGATGAGAAGAAGAAAAGCCAAAAAGATAGCGATTCTCCCGGATCCAAAGTTCAACGATGTCGTAGTAACGAAATTCGTGAACAACCTCATGCTGGATGGGAAAAAGAGTTTAGCGTTCAAAATATTCTATGACGCATTAGAAATCGTAGACAAAAAATTAGAAGACCAAGAGGGATTAGACGTTTGGAGAAAAGCATTGGAAAATGTTACTCCAAGTGTTGAGGTTCGTAGCCGCCGTGTAGGTGGAGCTACTTTCCAAATCCCAACTCCTGTTCGTGAAGACCGTAAGGCATCACTTGCAATGAAATGGTTGATCGGGTACGCACGTCGTCGTAACGAGAAAACAATGGCTGGGAAACTTGCCGCTGAAATCATCGCTGCGTCCAAAGAAGAAGGTGCTGCTTACAAGAAAAAAGAAGATACATTAAGAATGGCTGAGGCAAACAAAGCATTCTCACATTTTAGATTTTAATCAGTATGTCAAGAGATCTTAAATACACACGTAACATTGGTATCGCTGCTCACATTGATGCAGGTAAAACGACTACCACTGAGCGTATTTTGTATTACTCGGGTGTAAACCACAAAATTGGTGAGGTACACGAGGGTGGTGCAACAATGGACTGGATGGAGCAAGAGCAGGAGCGTGGTATTACCATTACTTCAGCGGCGACTACAGTGAGCTGGAACTACCGTGGTACAAAATACCACATCAACATTATCGATACCCCAGGACACGTTGACTTCACCGTTGAGGTGAATCGTTCATTGCGTGTATTGGATGGATTGGTATTCTTGTTCTCTGCGGTTGATGGTGTTGAACCACAATCTGAAACAAACTGGCGTTTGGCGAATAACTACAATGTTCCACGTATCGGGTTTGTAAACAAAATGGACCGTCAGGGTGCTGACTTCTTGAATGTTTGTAAGCAAGTGAAAGAAATGTTGGGTAGTCATGCATTGCCACTTCAAATCAACATCGGTGAAGAAGATAATTTCAAAGGTGTTGTTGACTTGATCAATTGGAGAGGTATCGTTTGGAACGACGCTGACCAAGGAATGACGTTTAAAGAAGTTGAAATCCCTGCTGACATTATCGACGACGCACGTAAGTTGCGCAGCGAATTGTTGGAGGCGGTTGCTGAATTCGATGAGAGCTTGATGGAGAAATTCTTCGAAGATGAGAACTCATTGACAGAAAGAGAAATTCTTGATGCATTGCGTCAAGCGACTATTTCTGGTAAAGTAGTCCCAATGATGTGTGGTTCTTCTTTCAAAAACAAAGGGGTACAAGCAATGTTGGACATGGTAATGGAGATTCTTCCTTCACCATTGGATATCGAGGCAATCACAGGAATCAATCCTAAGACAGATGAGCCTATCACGCGTCAGCCATCTTATGATGAGCCGTTTGCAGGTTTGGCATTTAAAATTGCAACAGATCCTTTCGTAGGTCGTTTGTGCTTTACACGTGCGTACTCAGGTAAATTGCCTGCAGGTTCTTATGTTTTGAACACACGTACAAACAACAAAGAGCGTATCTCTCGTATCTTCCAAATGCACGCGAATAAGCAAAATCAAATTGATGAGCTTGGTGCTGGAGATATCGGTGCGTTGGTTGGATTTAAAGATATTCGTACAGGAGATACATTGTGTGCTGAAAATGCACCAATCGTTCTTGAGTCGATGAACTTTCCTGAGCCGGTTATCGGTATCGCAATTGAGCCTAAAACTCAAGCGGATCAAGATAAATTGGGTATTGGGTTGAACAAACTTGCTGAAGAAGATCCAACATTCCGTGTGAATACTGACGAAGAAACTGGACAAACAATTATCTCTGGAATGGGTGAGCTTCACTTGGAGATTATCGTTGACCGTTTGAAGCGTGAGTTCAAGGTTGAAGTAAACCAAGGAGCTCCACAGGTATCTTACCGTGAGAACATTACAGCAACAATTGATCACCGTGAAGTGTACAAAAAACAATCGGGTGGTCGTGGTAAATTTGCCGATATCGTTGTTAAAATTTCTCCGCAAGAGGATGAAGCGAAAAAAGGTCTTGAGTTCGTGAACTCTGTGAAAGGTGGTAACATTCCTCGTGAATTTATCCCTTCAGTAGAGAAAGGATTCAAGGAATCAATGAAAAATGGTGTCTTGGCTGGCTTCCAAATTGAAGCAATGAAAGTTGAATTGTTGGATGGTTCATTCCACGCAGTCGATTCAGATTCATTGTCTTTCGAATTGTGTGCGAAAATGGCATACCGTGCAGCATTGAAAAATGCACGTCCAATCCTTCTTGAGCCAATCATGAAGATGGAAGTGGTTACTCCAGAAGAAAACATGGGTGATATCGTAGGTGACTTGAACCGTCGTCGTGGTGTGATTCGTGGAATGGATGACCGTGCAGGTTCTAAGGTAGTTAAAGCCGATGTTCCACTTTCGGAAATGTTCGGATATGTAACACAACTTCGTACGTTGTCTTCAGGTCGTGCAAGTTCTTCAATGGAATTCTCTCACTATGCAGAGGCTCCAAAGAACGTAGCAGATGATGTAGTAGCGAAAGCAAGCGGTAAAGTAACAGCATAAAAATTACAATTCAGATGAGTCAGAAAATCAGAATAAAATTGAAGTCATACGATCACAACCTCGTTGATAAGTCAGCAGAGAAGATCGTGAAAACAGTGAAGTCAACAGGTGCAGTAGTAAGCGGACCAATTCCATTGCCTACACACAAAAGAATTTACACTGTATTGAAGTCACCACACGTGAACAAGAAAGCACGTGAGCAGTTTGAGCTTTGCGCATACAAGCGTTTGCTCGATATCTACAGCTCTTCTTCTAAGACTGTTGATGCGCTCATGCGTTTGGAATTGCCAAGCGGTGTTGACGTAGAAATCAAAGTTGTTTAATCCATAAAAAGTAAAATATGCCAGGAATTATTGGTAGAAAAGTCGGAATGACTAGCATCTACAGTGCCGAGGGTAAAGCATTGCCATGCACGGTGATAGAAGCTGGTCCTTGCGTTGTCACTCAGGTGAAGACGCAAGACAGAGATGGTTACGATGCCGTTCAATTGGGGTTTGGCGACCGCAAGGAGAAAAATACGCCAAACGCATTGAAAGGTCACTTTAAAAAGGCCAACACTTCGCCAAAGTCGAAGTTGGTTGAGTTTAAAGGTTTTGATAACGTAAATCTCGGTGATAGCATTAACGTTGAGCTCTTCGAGGAAGGTGAGTTCGTTAGTGTAGTAGGAACTTCGAAAGGTAAAGGTTTCCAAGGGGTGGTAAGACGACATGGCTTCGGTGGTGTTGGTCAATCAACTCACGGTCAGCACAACCGTCTTCGTGCGCCAGGTTCAATTGGAGCATGTTCATATCCTGCACGTGTATTCAAAGGAATGCGCATGGCGGGTCAGATGGGGAACAAGCGCATCGTAATGGAAAACTTGGTAGTGCTTAAAGTACTAGCTGATAAGAATTTGATCGTTGTAAAAGGATCAATCCCTGGTTCTAAAGGTTCAACCGTAACAATTGTGAAGTGATGGAAGTAAAGGTATTTGACGCGAAAGGAAAAGCAACTTCGAAGAAAGTTACGCTTTCAGAAACAGTTTTTGGAATTGAACCAAACGATCACGCAATCTATTTGGATGTGAAACAACACTTGGCGAACCGTCGTCAAGGGACTCACAAATCAAAAGAGCGCGCTGAAATCTCCGGATCAACCAAAAAGTTGAAAAAACAAAAAGGAACAGGAGGAGCTCGTGCAGGTAGTGTGAAGTCTGGTACACGTGTAGGTGGTGGTCGTATTTTCGGACCAAAACCACGCAACTATCATTTCAAGCTAAATGTAAAATTGAAGCGTCTGGCTCGTAAGTCGGCATTCTCTTACAAAGCTCAGAATGATTCAATCCTAATTTTGGAAGATCCGAAATTTGACGCTGCGAAAACGAAAGATTTCAAAGCAATGTTGGCAGCATTGAACCTTACGAATGAGAAGGTATTGATGGTGCTTGGAGAAAAAAATGACAATGTTTATCTGTCTTCACGTAACCTTGGACGCGTGAAAGTCGTAACCGCTGACTCTGTGAACACATACGATGTGTTGAACGCGAAAAAAGTAGTTCTGGCTGAAAGTTCAATCGAAGTGATCGAAAAGATATTAAACTAATTGATGATGAGAACAATTATCAAAAAACCGATTATTACTGAGAAAGCAACAGTAGCAAGTGAGAAACGTAACCGTTTTACTTTTGCTGTAGACCGTTCAGCTAACAAAATCGAGATCAAAAATGCCGTCGAGAAATTGTATGGAGTCAGTATTACTGAAGTGCGTACAATGAATTATGGCGGTGGAAAATCCTCTGTTAAGTTTACGAACAAAGGTATCGTTGAGCAACCAAGCAAGCAATGGAAAAAAGCTGTGGTAACGGTTGCAGATGGAGAGACGATTGATTTATTTACTAATTTTTAAGCAGCTGACAAATGAGTCTTAAAAAATTCAAGCCTATTACTCCAGGGCAAAGACACAAGGTCATCAGCGACTATTCAGAGGTAACAGCAAGCTCTCCAGAAAAGAGTTTGGTTGCCAGCAAGAAGAAGTCAGGTGGTCGTAACAATGATGGTCGTATGACCATGCGTTATATCGGTGGTGGTCACAAGCAAAAGTACCGCATCATCGATTTCAAGCGCGATAAGCACGAAATCCCTGCAACAGTAAAGTCGATTGAGTACGATCCAAATCGTACAGCTCACATCGCTTTGTTGTACTATGCAGATGGAGAAAAGCGCTACATCATCGCTCCAAGCGGATTGAAAGTGGGAGATACAGTTGTATCTGGAAAAAATGCAGCTCCGAATGTTGGAAATGCACTTTTCCTGAGCGACGTACCACTAGGTACTGTGATTCACAATATCGAATTGAAGCCAGGGAAAGGTGGTGCTATTGCACGTGGTGCAGGAACTTACGCTCAATTGAATGCACGTGATGGTCGTTATGCGATTATCAAGATGCCTTCAGGTGAAACACGTATGATCTTGACGACATGTCTCGCAACGATCGGTTCGGTGTCGAACGCTGAACACAACTTGGTTGTTTCTGGTAAAGCAGGACGCTCACGCTGGTTGGGTCGCCGTCCACGAGTTCGTGGTGTGGTGATGAACCCAGTAGATCACCCGATGGGTGGTGGTGAGGGCCGTAACGCCGGTGGACACCCACGCTCACGTAATGGTATGCCTGCTAAGGGTTACAAGACACGTGACAAGAAGAAATATTCAGATAAGTTCATCATCGAAAGAAGAAAAAAATAATAAGATATGAGTCGTTCGTTGAAAAAACCACCGTTTGTTCATTACAAACTAATGAAGCGAGTGGATGATGCACAGGCCTCTAGCAGTAAAGCAGTTATCAAAACTTGGTCACGTGCTTCTACAATTACGCCAGACTTTGTGGGACTGACTTTCGCAGTACACAATGGTAATAAGTTTATTCCTGTATTCGTAACAGAAAACATGGTTGGTCACAAGTTGGGTGAATTTTCTCCAACACGTAACTTCCGTGGTCACGGTGGGAATAAAAAAGACAAAAAAAGATAATTAAAATAGCAAAGTAATGGGTGCTAGAAAGAGAGAAAGAGCAGATTTGATCAAAGAGATGAATAAGACGATTGCGTTTGCACGTCTAAATGATTCTCCGATCGCTCCAAGAAAGATGAGATTAGTTGCAGATCTTGTAAGGGGAGTAGAAGTGAATAAGGCTCTGAACATATTGCAACATAATGCTAAGAATGCGTCAACAAGTCTCGCTAAATTGTTGCGTTCTGCCATCGCTAACTGGGAACAGAAAAACGAAGGTAAGAGCATCGAGGATGAGAAATTGATCGTGAAGTCTATTGAAGTGGGCGGAGGTAGCATGCTGAAGAGAATTCAAGCAGCTCCACAAGGCCGTGCACACAGAATTAGAAAAAGATCGAATCACGTGACCATAGTTGTTGATGGTTCTAAATAAGGAATAGAAATGGGACAAAAAACAAATCCAATAGGAAACAGACTCGGGTTCATTTTCGGATGGGAATCGAATTGGTTTGACAAAGGCAGCTACAGAGATAAGATCGTTGAAGATGATCAAATCCGCAAGTATTTGAATGCTAGATTGTCACGCGCGAGCATCTCAAAAATTATTATTGAGCGCACCCTTAAACTGGTTACTGTAACAATCAACACGGCACGTCCGGGAGTGATTATCGGTAAAGGTGGTCAAGAGGTAGATAAGCTTAAAGAAGAATTGAAAAAACTTACGAAGAAAGAGATTCAAATCAACATCTTCGAAGTAAAGCGTCCAGAGTTGGATGCACGCTTAGTGGCAGACGGAATTGCTCGTCAGCTTGAGGCGCGTATCTCGTTCAGACGTGCCATTAAAATGGCAATTGCGAGCACAATGCGCATGGGAGCTGAAGGAATCAAAGTTAAGATTTCTGGACGTTTGAATGGTGCAGAGATGGCTCGTACAGAGATGTACAAGGATGGACGTACTCCGTTACATACGTTCAGAGCTGACATCGACTATGCGATTTCCGAAGCGCATACAACTTACGGCCGCATTGGTATCAAAGTGTGGATCTGTAAGGGAGAAGTTTACGGTAAACGTGACTTGTCACCAAATGTCGGAATGTCTGCTTCTGCAGCAAAACCAGGAGCTGGTCCTTCGGGAGCACGCAAACCTATGGCTGCAAAGAGAAAGAAAAAGTAAGAAGGACAGTAAAATTTGTAGAAGATGTTACAGCCAAAAAGAACCAAATTTAGAAGAGTTCAAAAAGGAAGAAACAGAGGTGAAGCTCAAAGAGGTAGCACCATCGCTTTCGGATCTTTTGGTCTCAAAACATTGGAGCCAGGATGGATCACATCACGCCAGATTGAAGCTTCACGTATCGCCGTAACCAGATACATGAAGCGTGAAGGAAAAGTGTGGATCCGTATCTTCCCGGACAAACCGGTAACCTCAAAGCCGGCTGAAGTCCGAATGGGTAAAGGTAAAGGGGCTCCAAGTCACTGGGTAGCGGTAGTGAAACCAGGTCGCATCATGTTTGAAGCGGACGGTGTACCATACGAAATTGCAAAAGAAGCAATGCGTTTGGCAGCTCAAAAGTTACCGGTGAAATGCAAATTCGTTGTGCGCAACGATTATGTTATACCAGGAAAATAAACGAAAATGAAGCAGCAAGAAATCACAAAACTTTCAGTGGAAGATCTGAAGAGCAGAATCGCAGATTTCTCTAGTCAATTGACGAAAATGAAATTGACACATGGAGTAGCTCCGATGGAAAATCCGATCCAAATCCGTATGGTAAGAAAGACGGTGGCTCGATTGAAAACTGAATTGACCAAACGTGAAGCACAGGCTTAGTTGCTTGTTTAAAAACGAAATTAGCTTGAAATGGAAAAGCGTAATTTAAGAAAAGAACGAATCGGGGTTGTTACCAGCGATAAAATGCAGAAATCAATTGTGGTAGCTGTAGAACGTAAGGTAAAACACCCGAAGTATGGAAAGTTCGTAAAGAAAACGACAAAGTTTGTAGCTCATGATGAGAACAACGATTGTAACATCGGTGATACTGTAAAGATCATGGAAACACGACCGTTGAGTAAATCAAAGAACTGGAGACTAGTTGAAATTGTTGAACGAGCTAAATAACTTTTAGTAATGATACAAACAGAATCAAGACTTGCAGTAGCAGACAACTCTGGAGCAAAAGAGGTGTTAGTGATCCGTGTACTCGGAGGAACTAGACGCCGCTATGCTTCTGTTGGCGACAAAATCGTAGTTGCTGTCAAGAGCGCAATGCCCGCTGGTGCCGTGAAAAAAGGTTCGGTAGCCAAGGCTGTCGTAGTTAGAACAAGAAAAGAAGTCCGTCGACCTGATGGTTCTTACATCCGTTTCGATGATAACGCATGTGTGATCCTTAACCAGGCTGGCGAAATGCGTGGAACCCGTATCTTCGGACCAGTAGCGCGTGAACTTCGTGAGAATAACTACATGAAGATTGTTTCACTTGCTCCCGAAGTACTTTAAAAGAAGGACGTCATGCAACAGAAATTACACATTAAAGTTGGCGACACCGTGAAGGTTATTAGCGGTGAATCAAAAGGTCAAGAAGGACAAGTCCTCATGATCGATCGCAAAAAGTCTCGCGCCACAGTAGGTGGTGTGAACCTCGTAAAGAAGCACGCGAAACCAAGTGCAGCAGATCCACAAGGTGGAATCATTGAGAAAGAAGGAACAATTCATGTTTCTAACTTGATGGTTGTAGCGAATGGAACAGCATCACGCACAGGACGCAAAGCTGATGCGAAAGGAAAATTAGTTCGTTATTCTAAAAAGACAGGAGAGGAGATCAAGTAATGAGTTATTCACCAAGACTTAAGGAAAAGTACAGTGCGGAAATCATTCCGACATTGACTGAAAAGTTCGGGTACAAGACCGTTATGCGTGTGCCTAAACTAAAAAAGATTGTTTTGAGCCAGGGAATGGGAGATGCCGTTGCCGACAAGAAACTAATCGAAAGTGCGGTTGCTGATCTTTCAAAGATCGCCGGACAAAAAGCAATTACTACAATTTCTAAAAAGGATATTTCCAATTTCAAATTAAGAAAAGGAATGCCGATTGGAACTAAAGTAACGCTTCGTGGAGATAAAATGTATGATTTCCTTGATCGTTTGCTCGCTGTAGCATTGCCGAGAACACGAGATTTCCGTGGAATCAATCCGAAAGGATTTGATGGACGTGGAAACTTCAACCTCGGGATCAAAGAACATATCATTTTCCCGGAAATTGATATTGACAAGGTAAACCGCATTCTTGGAATGGATATCACGTTTGTGACATCAGCAGAAAGTGATGAGGAAGCGAAAGCGCTTCTTGATGCATTCGGATTCCCATTCATTAAAAAATAAAGGAAATGGCTAAAGAATCAATGAAAGCGCGTGAGCGCAAAAGAGAAAAGTTGGTTGCCCGTTATGCTAAAAAGCGTGAGGAGCTGACAAAGGTCCTTAAATCGACTTCGACATCAGATGAAGTTCAGGCAGCAAAGTGGGACGCTATGATGGCGCTACAAAAAATGCCAGCGAACTCATCTAAAGTCCGCGTGCACAATCGCTGTGGATTGACAGGTCGTCCGCGTGGATACATGCGTAAATTCGGAATATCAAGGGTGACTTTCCGTGAAATGGCACTTGCTGGAAAAATCCCAGGAGTGAAAAAAGCAAGTTGGTAACGAATATTAAAGACAATTATGAATACTGATCCAATTGCAGATTTTCTAACCCGCATCCGTAACGCAAGTTCAGCTGGGTTGAAAATGGTAGAAATTCCAAGCTCGAATACGAAACGTGCAATGACGCAAATTCTATTCGATCAAGGGTACATCACGAATTATAAATTTGAAGAAGACGGAAAACAAGGTGTCATCAAGATCGCTTTGAAGTACAACCATTCAACAAAAGTTCCGGCAATCACGAAACTCGAAAGAGCTTCTCGTCCAGGACTTAGAAAATATAGCGGTTCAGCAGAAATGCCACGCGTATTGAATGGTCTAGGTATCGCAATCGTCTCTACTTCTAAAGGCGTAATTACGGATAAAGAAGCAAGAAAACAAAACGTAGGTGGAGAGGTTCTCTGCTACGTGTATTAATCTTAAGTAAATTTGAAATGTCAAGGATAGGTAAATCCCCAGTTAACATCCCGAGTGGTGTAGATGTAAAGGTGACCGGTAATGTAGTTACCGTGAAAGGACCTAAAGGTGAATTGTCTCAAGAGTTTAGCGAAGGAGTAGCAATGCACATTGAAGGGTCTGAAATCACTTTCAGCCGCGAATCAGATGCCCCATCCATTCGTGCAAAGCATGGTTTATACCGTGCGCTTGTACAAAATATGGTTGTAGGCGTTTCAGAAGGGTACAAGAAGGAGTTAGAAATTATCGGTGTAGGTTACCGTGCAACAGCAACTGGACAACAGTTGGAATTAGCATTGGGTTACTCTCACGCGATTATTTTAGAACTCCCGACAGAAATTAAGGTATCTGCAGACACCCAAAAGGGTAAGGCACCTGTTGTAACGTTGGAATCGTACGACAAACAACTCTTGGGCCAGGTCGCTGCCAAAATTCGTTCCCTTCGTAAACCAGAACCGTACAAAGGAAAAGGTATTCGATTCGTAGGAGAAGAAATCAGAAGAAAAGCTGGTAAATCTGCAGGTAAAAAATAATTCTTAATAGTTATGGCATTCAGTAAATTAAACAGAAGAGCAAAAATTAAAAGAAGAATCAGAAAGAAAATTTCTGGTACTTCAAAGGTGCCTCGCTTGTCGGTATTCCGCAGTAACAAACAGATCTACGCTCAGTTGATCGATGATGTGAATGGAGTAACGCTAGCATCCGCTGGTTCTTACAAAAACAAAGCAGCTGAAAATGGAAGCAAAAGCAACCAAGCATCAGTTGTTGGTAAGGAAGTAGCAGAAAAAGCATTAAAAGCTGGAATCGAGACCGTTGTGTTTGATCGCAATGGATATTTGTACCACGGTAGAGTTAAATCGTTGGCCGACTCAGCAAGAGAAGGTGGACTTAAATTTTAAGAAATGGCAGCACAAGTAGTAAATAGAGTAAAATCTTCGGATATAGAGTTGAA
>JAJTDQ010000137.1 GCA_021300505.1 Cryomorphaceae bacterium | reverse complement strand
TCGCCTGAACATCCATACCACCGCCAAAACTCTCTTCGAGGTGTGTTTTTAATTTTTGAAAGCGCAGTTCGATGTCGTAATCCATAATGCTGTAAAATTACGAAAGAGAAAGGGGTCGTGGCACAAACTTTTGTAATTTCACGGAACATTCTGAAAATTATCCATCATTAACATATTATGATCATGAAAAAATACATGCTACTCAGCGCCACACTACTTACAGGACTACTTTTTTCTTGCGGTGGAAATGACACTGAAACCACCAAGTCAACGTCAGAGAAATGCACCTATACAGTAGTCAATGAAAATTCCACCTTGGATTGGACCGCGTTTAAGTTCACTGAGCGAAAGGGGGTTACAGGAACGTTTAGAGAAATCAATATCGACGGATTGGAATCTTCGGAAGATCCAAAAACACTGATTGAATCCCTATCCTTTTCAATTCCAACTTCTACCAGAGCGCAATGGAAAAATCTCAAAGCAATTCTTCGGGACAATTTCTACAGAAAACATTACCGGTGAGGTAAAATCCTTGGGTAAAAATGGAAAAGCGGTGATCTCAATTAAAATGAATGGAGTGAGCAAAGATGTAACAGGGGAGTATACACTCAATGCCGGAACATTTGTTTTCAAAGCAGCCATCGATGTGGTCGATTGGAATGCAGGAAGTGGAATCGCAGCATTAAATGCCATTTGTAAAGACCTACACACTGGAACGGATGGTGTATCGAAATTGTGGTCAGAGGTGGACCTTTCGTTTACCACTGTCTTGAAAAAAGAATGCAAGTAAGGTTAACAAACCTTCGTTAAGAAATGAGAAAGCTCACCTGTTTTGGTGGGCTTTTTTAATGGTAATTTTCCACCATGAATTTCCTAGATGCGCTGATTATTATCCCACTCTGCTACGCGGCATACCGAGGGTTTAAACACGGATTGATCATCGAAGTATTTACCTTGATGGCACTCGTGCTTGGCTTGTATGCAGGAATTCATTTCTCCGATCTAGTCTCCGACTTCATGAAGCGATCGTTCGGTTGGCACTCCAAATGGCTTCCTGTACTTTCGTTCACTGTCGTCTTTTTGGCGGTAGGGGCAATGGTCTATTTCGCAGGAAAAGCATTGGAAAGAGTAGTGCGCGTCACTAGTTTATCGCCAGTGAATAAGTTCTTAGGGGTGTTTTTTGCAGTATTGAAAATGCTCTACATTGTGAGTATTGTTATTGTGCTCATCGAAAGCTACGACGAGCGCGGGGACTTCTTTCCGGAAGAAAAAAAGGAGGAATCGTTGCTTTATTATCCGGTGAAAAAGGTGTCAACAACCACGGTTCCCGGTGTGGCGTCAAGTACCATTTTCCTAAAAAATGCGTTAAAGCCGGAAGCAGATAGCACCGGACTTACGGTTGAACAAATAATTCGAGCGAAGGAAGTAGCCGATAGTCTTGGAATTGATGCGAACGACGCAAAGGAAATTAAACGAATTCATGATGAATACATTGAAAAAGATAAGTAGCGTGCTCTTGGTGTTTTTTGCACTGAACGTCCATGGCCAATTGAGTCCAATCATCAATACTGATAAAAAAGATCGCCTCAACATGTTCGTCAAAAAGTCGGGACCATACATTGGCATTCAACGGGGGAAATACACAGTTTTGGAACTTGGAGTTGAACGCCAATGGAAGCGTATACAGCTTTCTACAGCGCGCACACAGGGAATTCACCTTGGATTTAATTACAATTTCTGGAGAAATGTGTTGGGCTACGACATTGGGTATTGGTCCAAGCCCACACGCGTTGGACTTACCTATGGACTTAATCTCGTGATGCGCACTGATTTTGACCGCACGAAAGTCGGATTTTCGCCTGTCTTGGGGTACCAATTTTCTTTACTTCACTTACAAACAGGCTATCATTTTCTTGCACCGAGTAACAAAGGATTCAATATGGAAACGAACTCCTATTTCGTGAGTTTGCGTGTGGTGTTGATCAACAACCGCAAAACCGAGGTAAAGAAAGGGAATAAGAAATTCTTTCAAGACCGAAACAACTAGTCTAAAAGAGCGATCCCTGCTCGAAATAGGAATTGTGAAAAGGCAGTTGAACCTCTGGACAGTTGGGTTTTTTTCCTGAAATGATGCGCTGATCGATTTCATTGGCAATCATTAAATGATCGCTCAATGACGGTGACAAATCATCGATGGCAAGTGACCCATTCAGCCATTCATTTTCTTGAGAGGAATGCAACATTAAAGGCATGCGCTTCTTCGAGTTGTGAATTTCTTCCATCAAGGCATTTGCTGGACAGGTTATTATCGTGAATGTAGTCTTGAGATGTCCATCGAGGGGGTTCAACCATTGGTCATACAATCCCGCCATGGAAAAAAGTTCATGTTCAGGTGGATGGATGAAAAAAGGGGTTTTTCGCGTACCGTTTGTTTGCCATTCAAAAAATCCAGTAGAGGGTACGATGCATCTGTTACGTGCAATCAGATGTCGGAAACTTGCTTTTTCCTCGAGTGTCTCAATGCGTGCATTTAAGGTCTTGGCTGCGATTTCTTTAGGTGCTGAATACTTGAGCCATGAAGGGATCAAACCCCAGTGCATCGATTGGATTTCTTCCTGTGTGGTGATGACTCGCCATGCAGGAAAGGTGAATCCAGAAGCATAAAACACAGGGCTTTCATCCAGACCTTGAGGCACTGCTTTTTTGTAGCGTTTGGAGAGGTCAACATTCTTCGAAGTGGAGGCATTGCTGTAACACATGAGACGAATTTAGTAGAAAATCGAAACATTATTTTGACTTTCAGCCTGATTTAACGATTAAGTAAGCCGGCCAATCGAAAAAAATGCATAAATTTGGCACCTCATTAAGCATGCACAATGACGAACGGTATTCAATTATTTGCGGGTAGAGCTTCCCGTGACCTAGCGGAGAAGATAGCCATGAGCTATGGTATTTCCCTTGGAAACGTGAAAGTTCTTGAGTTTAGCGATGGCGAATTTCAGCCATCATTTGAGGATTCCGTACGCGGTCAAGATGTCTTCATCATCCAATCGACGATGCCACCAAGTGACAATTTGTTTGAGTTGTTGTTGATGGTCGATGCGGCAAAACGTGCTTCAGCCCGAAAAATTATCGCAGTTATTCCTTACTTTGGTTTTGCCCGTCAGGACCGAAAAGATAAGCCGCGTGTTGCCATCGGTGCAAAGTTGGTAGCTAACATGATGATGGCCGCTGGTGTGAATCGCTTAATGACGATGGATTTACATGCAGATCAAATTCAGGGGTTCTTTGAAGTTCCTGTTGATCACTTGTTTGCCTCCACCATTTTCTATTCCGAATTGGAGAAATTGAATAATGGAAACCTGATTATGGCTGCGCCAGATGCGGGAGGTGCCAAGCGTGCAAATTCATACGCAAAGAAACTCGATACAGGTCTTGCCATCTGTCACAAACAACGCAAGAAAGCGAATGAAGTTGCTGAAATGACGGTGATTGGTGATGTAGCAGGTAAAGACGTTATCCTGATCGACGACATGTGCGATACGGCTGGTACGTTAACAAAAGCAGCTGACTTGTTCATAGAAAAAGGTGCACTTAGCGTGCGTGCATTCTGCACACATGCTGTATTGTCTGGTCCAGCCTACGAGCGGATCGCTAATTCAAAACTGACTGAATTGATTGTTACAGATACGATTCCTTTGAAGCAACACAGCGACAAAATTCGTGTAGTAACTGTCGCCGATTTGTTTGCCACGGCCATTCATTGCACCGTGAACAATCAGTCAATCAGTTCTCAAAATGTAATTTCTTAAACAAATAAATATGAAAACAGCACAATTGAGCGGTTCGTCTAGAACGAACGTAGGGAAAAAGGATGCTACTGCCGTGCGCAATGCAGGCATGGTTCCTTGTGTGCTTTACGGACAAGGTGAGCAAACTCACTTCTCAGTGAAGCGTAACGACATTGAGAAGCTTGTATTTTCTCCCGATGTTTACAAAGTAGAGTTGGATATCGATGGTAAAAAAGCCAGCGCAATTATCCGCGAATTGCAACAACACCCAGTGAAAGACAACGTATTGCACGTTGACTTCTTGGAGTTGAGCGACTCAAAACCAGTACGTATTGCGTTGCCTGTGCGTTTGACAGGTTCTTCACGCGGTGTTATGGCTGGAGGTAAATTACTTCAAGTGTTCCGTAAATTGCAGTGTGTCGGTCTTGCACAAGATCTTCCAGAAGCAATTACTTTGGACATCAGCAAGTTGAAAATTGGTAAATCTATCCGTGTTGGGTCTATCGAGATCCCTGGAGTGAAATTCTTAGATCCTGCAAGTGCAGTTGTTGTTTCGGTTAAAATGGCTCGTGGAGCAATCAAACCAGCAGACGACGATGACGATGAGGAAGAAGCATAAGATTTTTCAAACGAATCAAGAACCCCGACGAAACTCGGGGTTTTTTTGTGCCTGGAATTTTGGTGATTAAAATCTTCGGGGTAAATTGACTAACTCATAACTCGTAACTCGCAATTCGTCACCCACGCTTCTTTCTTCTCTCCTCCAACCAATTCGGAACACCAGGTTTTTTACCTTCAGGAGTTTTTGATCGGCCTTGCGCTTGATCCCCCAATAATTTGTCAATCAAATCAGGGCGTTTCGCTTTCGTCAATTGCTTGCGGATCCAGTCTTGGTTTTCTTTCTTGTACCAAAAGAAGAATCGATTCTGGTTGAGTTTCTCTTCCCTAGTCTTGACTGTCTTAATGGGTTTCAAGGTGTAGGGGTGAACACCGGTGTAATAGATCACCTCGGCTACGGTCATCGGTGTTGGGGTGAAGTCTTGAACTTGCTCCAACTGGAATCCCATGTCTTTGGTTTCGGCGGCGAGGTTGGCCATGTCTTCTTCTTCACAGCCTGGGTGGGAGGAGATGAAGTAAGGAATCAACTGCTGCTTTAAACCGTGTTTATCAGAAATACGGTCGTATTTTTCTTTGAACTTATGGAAATACGAGAATGAGGGCTTGCGCATCACACGCAAGGTAGCGTCGGAAGTATGCTCCGGAGCAACCTTCAAACGTCCACTGATGTGGCGTGTAATCACTTGTTCGATGTATTCGTCGTGATTTCCGTCGTCGTTGTTCTTGTTAAAGTCGTCCACCAATAAATCGTAGCGAATTCCAGATCCCACAAAGGCCTTTTTGACTTTTGGATGGGCATCGACCTTTCTGTACAATTCCGTCATCGGCTTGTGCGAGGTGTCAAGATTGCTGCAAATCACAGGGTGAATACAGCTAGGCGAGGAACAACGGGCGCAGATGGCCTCGTCCTTGCCCTTCATCTTGTACATGTTCGCTGAAGGCCCACCTAAATCGGAGATGTATCCGCGAAACTCTGGGTGTTGTACCACTTCTTCGATCTCTGCCAAGATGGATTTCTCACTGCGTGAAGCAATGAATTTCCCTTGATGGGCAGAAATGGTACAGAAGCTACATCCGCCAAAACAGCCTCGGTGCATGTTCACCGAAAACTTAATCATATCGTAGGCTGGAATGGCGCCACGTTTCTTGTATTTTGGATGGGGTAGTCGGGTATATGGCAAATCGAACGAACGGTCAATCTCGTTTTCGTTCATGGTCTTGTACGGGGGATTGATCACCAAA
>JAJTDQ010000136.1 GCA_021300505.1 Cryomorphaceae bacterium | reverse complement strand
TTAAATAATTTGGTCCCTATGGGAATTTGATGCTACGCAATTCAGAATTTGATCCCTTCGGGAATTCTGTTAAGTACCTCACGTGTCCGCTGATAAAGAGCCTCCCGAGTAATGCGCTAGTCTTGTGTCTTTGGTCCTTTGTCCTTTGTCCTAAAATCTTGATGTCGTAAAATCTTGATGTCTTAAAATCTTTCGTAAGTTTGGTGAAAATTAAACCTATGAAATACACATTTCTACTCTTATCGTGCATTTTCGGTGTTACTGCAAAGGCACAATTCAACCAATCAAACGAGGCGAATGTTGGACAAAACAACATCATGTTTTTCTGTGATTCTTCCGTTACGAGCTATGCCAATGTTACAGGCGCAGGCGTGACTTGGGATTACAGCCAATTGCTTGGTTATTATGGACAAACAAGAGATTTACAGGTAATCGATGCGACGACATCCACCTTCAATACCATTTTCACTACCTCGACAAAAGGATTAAAGGTGCAAAATGCAATTACGAATTTCTTCAACTCGACACCTACTGAACGTACCTCTCAAGGATTTGTATATGAGGAACCAACTTTGGGGGTTCTTACCGCAGACTTTAGTGTCAACAACGAAAAGATGATGAATTATCCTTATGCGCTTGGCAACAGTTTGACAGATACATTTGACGGTATGCTTTCTTTTACATATGCTGGAATTCCGCAAAATCCTACCTGTACAGGGAGCGTATATACATCGGTAGATGGTCAAGGAACATTGCTTTTACCAGGTGGAACAAGCATGAGTAATGTTTTGCGTTACCAAACAACAGATTCAATATTTGCGACAGTTAACTTCCTAGGCAACGATATTCCCATCGAACTTGTTCGCAATCAATATGAATATTATGATCTAGCAAACAGTACTTTACCTGTATTTATGTACACTAGAGTGATTATCCAAGCACAAGGAGCTACGGCACCAATAAACAAACAAACGATTGTATTGAGTTCAGTTCTTCCAACTGCCTTTGTAGGGTTGGAAAACAATTCAATGAGCAACTTATCTATGTATCCAAATCCAAGTGATGGGATGATCCGTTTTAATGGAATTATGGGTGAAGCAACGATTGAAATCTATGATCTTTCGGGGAAAAAAGTAGTTACACAAGCTAACCTAATCAGTGGTGCTGAAGTTAATACTGGAAACCTAGAAGCTGGAATGTATACCGTATTGGTACACGACGCAGCAGGAAGTCATCCATTGACACTTTCTGTCCGCTAATCATCAGAGATAAAATTGAAAAGGTCATCGTTTGGTGGCCTTTTTTTATGCCCTTTCGTTTTCGCATGTTACATTTGTACAACAACACGCTTATTCCCACAAACAGGATTTTATGAAGCATTACCTACTCTTGGTTTTCTTTTTGCCTCTATTCATTCAAGCTCAAGTCAACGAAGGATTGACAGCCGAGGAGCGCGCATATCTCTTTCATGTGGTGCGAAAAAGTCCAATTTTAGAAAATAACATAGGGAGATATTTCGACTACAAAGGTCCAGACATACGCTTTGCCAATAAGGAAATCAACTACGACTCAGTTGAAATCGTCATCATGAATCAACCTGATTTATTGCATGCTGCAGGCCAAGCGCGGTAGTGACGATGAGTTGATTCCATTCAAAGACAAGTTCAAACGATTTGAAAGTCTACTTATTGCTGCACTTCCACCAGCTGCACTAAAGGTAGAAGACGGGATTGCTTACCCTCACCCAAAAATTTATAATGTCTTAAATCCAAGCTTATCCTTGGACGACAAAACGGCCATGGTTGAAACCTTTCGTTTTCTGAACACCAATGACCAATTGGTCACTTTATCAGCAATGAACAGTGCAATCAATGCCTACGTTCAAGATAGATCTTTAGAAATTTTTAGACTCCTAGGGGGTGTTGCAGATACCTACCAAAATGTGCTTGTTGCTGCGGGTGATGGAAGTTCGACGACGGGCTTATTGGAAGAACGAGAAAAGGATGAGAAAGGACGTTGGAATAAAGGAATGCCGAAGGCCGTTGGCTTATTTCCCTACCAACTCGAAATCACCACTGGAGCGTCGAAAAAAGAGCAGGAGATTAGCTCATTGTTGGCCACAATCACAGACCTTTCTACCGTTGGCAATGGCAAAGAAACAAATGTTCACTTCGACGTTTGGGGATACAACTCAAAAAAACAAACGACGGTAGTCATTGAACGTCATGGGTTATCCTACCATCTTTTCGGTGCAGGAGACACGCGTTTCCTTTCTCCTGATTCAACCTTCTCTGAAGGGGCAACGTTTCAGTCCATCATCAATGATCTAGAATTCAACCGTATCGCTAAACTCCATGAAATGATCTACGGTAAACGAGGTTTTGATTATTGGATTGACTACAACAAAAAGAAAAAAGACGAAGTGGAGTTGAAGATTGAAATCAACGAGAAGAACTTTTCTGATCTAACATTACGACCAGGAGAAAAAGCGACAACAAAAGAACCATACATTAGACGATAAAGTTCCCGACACAACAGTTGATGGGGGTAAAAAACAAAAAGGAAAATCTCAAAATGACATTGTTTACTTGTACACACTTTATGAAGCGTATAAAAAGAAGATAGCAGATCTTGAACTTCAACGGGAAGAAGCTATAGCATTGATGGATAAATACCAAAAACGATTGAGTTATTTCAAGCAATTGATGGGATTGAATTGGGCCAGTTACACTGAAGAAGATGGACTTTACACCTTTTCGGACTCTTGTACTTTTGACATGTATACACAAGAATTTATCTTTCCAGCGAAATATGAGGCTGAAGATTTTGAGGTGCGTTTAATTGCTATCCCTGAGACTTGTCTATCTGAACAAGCTGATGAGGTAATGCTGCATATCAATCTAACCGATGCCGAACCTTTGTACGATGCTCGATTGCAAGTTGAACTTTTAAATCAATTTAGTTCCGACAAGTGGGATTTACATCGTTCACTTTTCACCCAAGATGACAGTGTTGCCCTCATGCAGTTTTTCGAAGGATTATTAGATAAAAGCAGACCTTTCTCAATTATTGCGCGTGGACAAGGTGTTGGAGAATGGAACGGACTGCGGGTGATTAAAGCCAACCATCCCCAAGATGAATTGGAAAAAGCCAAGAAATTCCAGCACGACGATCCGGAAATGCTTCGATTGAGGAGATCCGAATTGTACGTTTTTCTAGAGAGGGAAATTAAACTTGAAGTGAATTCCTATACCGATCCTAAAAATTCAAACATCGAGGTAGTTAGTCCGGAATTTCAAAAAGCAATGACAGCTTACAATTTGTCTAAAAATGACATTCTCAGTGCGTACCGAACGGCGCGAATTCTACAAAAGCTGAAAGAGGAGTTGAATGTATTGGCAGGAACTTATTTAGATCGAGAAAAAGCACGAATTGTGATTGATCGATTCAACAAGGAATGGTCACGACTTCGTATTTCAGTTGGCCCAACCTCCTTTAGGTTGAGTGATATCGAACTTTAGCGTTTCCTATTATCAAAAAACTCATCCGGAAAATTGACCAAGAAGGCTTTTTCGGAAGCACGAGTAAGTGCAGTATAAAGCCATCTGTAGTATTCCGTATTGATAGAATCATCATCTACATAACCCTGGTCAATAAAAACATGTGCCCATTGTCCACCTTGTGATTTATGACAGGTGACCGCATATGCGTATTTTACTTGAAGGGCATTGAAGTATGGATCCTTGAGAATAAGTTGATACCGCTTTCTTTTGTTTTTCTCATGCATGTAATCCTGCTCCACCGCAAAAAAGAGTTCTTTCATTCTCGCTCTCGTAAGTGATGGCCCCTCCGATTGAAGAGTTTCTGTCAAGACCAATAGCTCCTTCTCATCGATAGTTGAAAAGTCTGTAAAACGAACAATAATTTTTGCAAATTCAAATCCATACTGTGTTTCATAACCGCGAACACGAATTACTTTCATCATTTCTCCATTCGCGATGAACCCCATGCTTGATTGATCATCAACCCAGTAGTAATTATTTTTTACTGCCATAAGTGAATCTCCTGCACAAAGTTGCTCCTCGTACCACAAGATGCGCGCGCGAATTTGGTTGTTATACAAGTTTGCGCGCTTGTTTGAACGGGTAACAATGATCGTCTCTTCGGAACCTGCATCATCATACGAACGTTCCAATTGATCCTGCAACTCATCACCTGGCAAACGAATTAAATCCCCACCTTTCAAACATTTAAATTGAGGCTTGCCAGCAGTCACGCCACGCAACATAGTGGCATTCGCAAGAATTGACGAGGCTTGTTCTTGCCGCAATACCTTTGTCAAGGAGAACTCTTCAATCGCTAAATGTGGATAATTTTGCTTGAGATACGTGCCATCCAATGCTGGGGACTGATCACTGCCCACCGGAGGCAACTGACCGACATCACCCAACAAGATGAGGCGACATCCTGCACCAGAATAAACATATTCGAAAAGATCGTCCAGTAAATCTCTCGCCCCTATTGTTCCATCCGAAAGTACCGAGTGGTCTCCAATCATTGATGCTTCATCAACAATAAAAACGGTATTGCGATGTAAATTTGGAGAAAGTTCCATCCTTGAAAAATCATCCCCACCATCCTTGCGTCTATAGATTTGCTTATGAATGGTTAAAGCATCTTTTTGAGATTTTGATGCAATCACTTTTGCGGCTCTACCAGTGGGAGCTAAAAGTTTGGATTTTAACTTAAAAAAGGCCAATGTCTTGACAAAAGCGCCGAGAACGCTCGTCTTGCCTGTTCCAGCATAACCCCTTAGAAGAAACAGTGGATAGGGATGCGAAACGCGCATGAAGGCTTCGAGATGAGAAAACAATAGTTCTTGATCATCCGTAGGTTCCATGCTAAAAAAAGCGCCTATGCGCCTTCTAAATTCAGACATTTCACCGTTTTGATTCACTACACGAAAGTAGAGATAAATCGACATACTTTATGTGATTGTTAAGGATTAAAAAATATCCGCTCTATTGAAGGTTAATAGTTAAAAAATTGTAGTTTTGTGAAGCTTAAAACGAAAAATTACGCAATATGAATAATGGCAATGGATCAGTTGTAATGAAGAAATTATCGGTTCCCGTATTATTTTTAGTTCTGGGAATACTTCTTATTGTAGCCGGAATTAATCAAAAACAGGACAATATGTTTATGGCTTCTTCGGTGTTGATGTTCCTTGGAAGTATCTTGAGTTTGCTTTACAGCTGGGGAAATTTAAAGACCAAGGTGTTAAACATTATCGGTGTTTTTGCAGGAGTAATTGCACTTGTGACATTGGGTCTTTCATGGAAAAGTGTGAATGATACAGCAACCTATAATGCGAACTTTACATTGTGTCGTGGTAAAGCAATACAGAATTTAACAGACATTCGTTATGCACAAAAGGCTTATGCTGAAGCGAATGGTCGATATGCTGAAGATTGGGAAACATTGGTTGAATTTGTAAAAAATGGAACAGTTCCTTACGTTGTGGCGGAAGGTAACGTTCCTGCACGATTGATTACTACAGATGAGCGTGACTACTTATACAGTGACAACAGAGCCATTGACAACAATATGTCTGAAAATGAAGCATACCGCTTGTCCAAATCGCCAATCTGCCCAGAAGATTTGAAAGGTTTCCGTCGCGATACGATTCAAGTATCCTTGATAGAAACGAAGTTCAAAAATAAGGCTTATACAGATAGCCGCACGGTTGCAGGATTTGGTAAATTTTATGCCGATTCTCTTCCTTACATTCCATTCACTGGAGGTAAAAAGAAGTGGAAAATGATCGTTAAAGATTCAGTGAAGGTAGGTGAAGATTATTATCCTGCTATCAATGTTTCCGGTGTAATTCCTTTCGCAAAGATTCAAGGAACGAAGGCTGAACCATTATTCTTCGGTAAAATTACAACCAACGAGACTGCGGGATCTTGGGAGGATGAATAATCTACCCCTGTGAAAGTATTATCTATTGAATTATCGGATCGAAGTATCCGAGCATCCTTCAAAGAAAACGACATTGAAAAAGTCGTTGATGAGCATTTTACTGACCGACAAGAACATCGAATAAAGGAACAATTGCGTGACTTTTTTGAAAAAACTGGTCTAAAGTCTGCTCATTTTGATGAACACCTCGTTTCTTGGTCCGCACAAAAATCTACCTTGATTCCATCTAATGTATTTACCGAATCAACACCGTCTGATTTGTATCGTTTGTGTTTTGGTAAACCAAGTGAATCGGAAACAATCGATTACAACCGCATTCCTGAACATGGGATTGTGAATCTTTTTGATTTGCCGAGTTGGGTAAAGAGCTTTTTCGTTTTAAACTTCCCTCGTTCAATTATACAGCATGAGGGTTCGCATGTGTTAAGAGGAATACTTTCGCAAAACGCATTTCGCTTAAAAGCGAATTTGATGATTTACCCTGGTTATTTCTTATTGACCTTGGTAAAAGAAAATAAATTGCTTTTCTATTCTCAATTTGACCAGCAGTCTCCTGAAGACATTATTTACCATACGTTCTTCGTGCTACAACAAAAAGAGTTGATGGATGAACAAATCCGAATTGAAGTTTGCAATGGTGTTGGAAATGAACGCTCAATCTGCGACGAAGTTATTGATAACATGAATAAAATTTCATCACTTCACGCATCGACGATAGCCTATTCTGGCGACCTTATTCAGAAATCCATTTTATTGTGCGTGTAATTAGTGGAATACTTAAAGCACGTCGCTTTTCAGTTCCAAAGAACTTTCCTTCTCGACCGACAACTGATTTCGCAAAAGAGGGATTATTCAATATGCTCGAACATCAGATGAGTTTATACGACCTTGAAATTTTGGATCTCTGTTCGGGTACTGGAAATATATCCTTTGAATTTCTTTCTCGTGAGGCGGGGAACGTTACCGCTGTAGATTCGAATGACCGATGTGTAGCTTTCATACGAAAAACAGCAGCAGAATTTGGAATAAGTAAAAACCTACAAACTATACGTGCTGATATACAACAGTTTGTAGGCAGAACAGAAAGACACTACGATCTAATTTTTGCTGATCCACCCTACAAATATGAGGGATATATAACTTTAGTACAGAAAATTATTGACCGAGAATTGCTTAATGAAAATGGAACATTAATCGTTGAACATGGTAAAGAAACGAACCTGAGTGCATTAGGGGGTTATCAATTCACGCGTAATTATGGCAATGTTCACTTCAGTTTTTTCAAAAGGACTTCTTAATTTAGGGAAATGATGAAAAAAATTGGACTCTTTCCAGGATCTTTCGATCCCTTTACAAAAGGACATGAAGTAGTTGTAAGACAGGCGCTTGAGCTTTTTGACGAAGTTATTATTGGCATAGGTGTAAATAGCTCTAAAACCTATTGCTTCGCACTGGAACAACGAATTAAACACATTGAATCACTTTTCGCTAATTCACGAGGCGTTCGCGTAATATCATACCAGCAACTTACCGTTGAATTCGCAAAAGAAATTGGAGCAAATCACATCATCAGAGGACTTCGTGACTCCAAAGATTTTGAATACGTGGCGATATTTCGGCTTTTGTAACCAATTCTGAGCTACTCGTTTAAACCTTTGGCATAAAAAATGCCCAAGCCCAGCACTCTAAAACCAAGATGATGATTCAACGATTGCTTTTCCTCTTCTTCTTAGTTATAGCCTTTTCGTCATTGAGTCAAAATACAATGGCTCAAAAAAGCTTGGTGACGATAGAAGGATATGCACCTAAGTATGTTGGACAAACAATTTCAATCATGCAGATTGATGACTATCTGAGCATGAAAGAAAGTCTTTTAGGATCCACAACAGTTGGGAAAGACAGCACCTTCAGGATCAGTTTCTTCGCCGATGATATGCAAAAAGTGATTGTTCGTGCCGCAAAGAATCGCAGTTTCATGTACATACAACCCAATGCGACTTACACCATTTTTGTTCCAGATAGAGACCCTTATGAGGCTTATCGACCGAATGGTAATGAAGTAGAATTGAGTTTTTATTCATTAGATAGCACGGATATTAACTACAAAATTTTACAGTTTCAACGATGGTCTGATGAATTCATGAGTTCAATTTATTATTTGAAAAGTGCCAAACCACTTGAATTTGGAAAGAAAATAGAGGAATTTAAATTGAATGCCGAACGCGTTTATGCAAAAGACACAAGTTCATTCTTCAAGACATATGTCAAATTTTCGATTGCTTCCTTGGATAATATTCAATTTATTGCGGAAAGAAATCGTTTCGAGAAACATGACTTTTACATTAAAAATACGCCTGTTTCCTACAAAAATGATGCTTACATGACCTACATCAGCTCATTCTATGAGAAAATTTTACCTCGTCTTTCTTCAGAGGCAAACGCATTGGTCTATACCGCTGTATTGAAGAGCAGCCCTACCTTGTTGATGCGGGCCCTAGGATCAGAGTACACCCTAGTAAACCTTCGCGTAAGGGAAATAGTCATGATCAAGATGTTATCGGAAGAGTTCTACGCCAAAGATCTACCTCAAACCAACATCATTACCATCCTGGACAGCCTTTCTAATCGTTGTCTTTTCAATGGAAACACCATTATTGCAAAAAATCTATTGTCACGACTTACAGAACTTACATCAGGAGGTAAGGCTCCTGACTTTGCACTGATCCTTCCTGATGGCAGTTTACGTACCTTATCCAACTATAGAGGCAAACACCTTTATCTCCATTTCATCGATCCAACAAGTATAAAATCAACGAATGAAATTGGTCCGCTCATCCAAATTTATGAGCGTTACAAGGAGGATATTCAATTTATTACGATTTATCTCTCTGGAAAATATGATGAAAAAGTGATGGAATCAACATTAAATACCATACCTTGGACTAAAGTCGCTCTTGAACAATCGAATGTTTTCTGGAAAAATTACAAAATCGAATCTTTTCCACAATACATTTTAATTGATGGCTATGGTTATGTCGTTTCTGCACCTGCCTTAGGCCCATTGCCTAATGGTCAATACGAAACAATCGATCAGGTCTTCTTTACTATCCGAAAGGTAAAACGGATGGATGAAGAACGTCACCGCTAAGCCCTCTTCCAAAAATATCCGAAATAAATTCCTGTTAAGCCACCCATAATATGGGCGAAATGAGAAATCTTGTCATCTTGAAAGGTAGCCAAAACTTCCTGGCCAAGGTACAAGAGTGTTACGAGAATAAAAGTTATCGGTATTTCATTGGCTTTAATGTGAATTAACGAAGATAAAATGATGAACATAAAGGCAATACCACTCGCACCTATTAAACCGATATCCCAAAAGGCGATATGAAGAATTGCGGTAAGTAAACAGCTGATTAATGAGAATGTCAACAAACGCTTCCAGCCATACTTATTTTCTAAAATGGGACCGAGCAATAGGATGATTGAAAAATTCCCCAAGAAGTGCTGAAAATTAGCATGAGCTAAAGGATAACCAATCAAACCTAGATACCATTGCCATTCAGTAGGTTCCATTATTCCTTGTAACACAAATACATTATTAAATCCATTGGTTTGCCCAGTGATGAGGAAGATCACAAGAGCCAAAATGGCAAAATAAATAGTAAACGGCGCATTAAATGTAAGCTTCATGGTTGATTGCTTTCATGTAAAGATAATTCGTTCCAGCTAAAATGGTTAATTTTAAGGCATACATCAACAGATTTATGCGTTTCAATTTATCAGAAATAAATGAGTTAATTCGTTCGAGAAGAACAATTTACCCAGAACAATTTAGTGCGAGAAAAGTACACCGTGAACAAATTGAACTGATTCTCAACAATGCCCTTTGGGCACCAACTCATGGAAACACGCAGCCTTGGCGGTTCAAAGTATTTATGGGAGAAGGGTTGAATACCCTCTCTGGATTTTTAGCAAAGACCTATTTAGCGATTACTCCGGAAGACAAGCAAAACGATGATAAACTAGCCAAAATGCTTAAAAGACCCTTACAGTCGTCCGTAGTTGTTGCCATTTGTATGGAGCGTCAAGCAGAAGAGAAAATTTTAGAAATTGAAGAAATTGAAGCCGTTGCCTGTGCAGTTCAAAATATGCATCTTACCTGCACAGCCTATGGATTGGGCGGATTCTGGTCAACGCCAAAATTAATTTACCACCCATTAACAAACGAATTTTTAGGTTTGGGCGAAAAAGATAAATGTCTTGGATTGTTCTATATCGGTTATCCAGAAATTGAATGGCCGAAGGCTCACCGCAAACCTTTAGAATATATCACCGAATGGATCGTTTAATAGTCCATATTTTTGAACAATGCCAAGCAATTTCCAATCCATCTGGTGTCACCCATTTCTGAAGAAATCTTCTAGGATATTGTTGTTGCTTGTGCTACTAATGAATGGAGATGCGCTTAACGCTCAAGATGATCCAGACGAGACTCAAGACATAAAAGAACGTTTCCCTTCCTACTTTGGAATACAAGTGAGAACCTTATTTCCTACACAGTTTATCGGGCAATCGACATTGACATTAAACCAAAATGGCTTTTCCACAACGATAGAACAAAGCTTAGGCTACTCTTTCGGGGGAACAGTTAGAGCAGGAATAACAAAACTTCTAGCATTTGAAACGGGAATCAATTATACACAAAGAGAATTCAATGTTTCGATGACTGTTCCTGACTCGAACATTTATGCCACAAATGATTTGACTTTCATTTCATACGACATTCCACTTAATGGTCTGGTTTATATTCAAATGGGTAAACAAGTCTACATGAACGCCTCGTTGGGACTAGCGCTAACCTTTAAACCTACGGATGTCGGATTACTCACAAAACCAGGAGGTTCAAACTTATTTTATCACACAGGGTTGGTCAATCGCAAGGCCGGCTTCGACATCAATGCGAACATTGGGGTTGAGTACCGGACAAAAAAATCAGGTTTTTTCTATCTGGGAGGTTCAGGCAGAGTGCCACTAGGTCCCTTGTTTCGAATGATTGCTCAGTACCAATACCAAGGTATCAAAACAACAGTATCGGGAAATGTCGATGGCAGCTATCTTTCAATAGATTTGAAGTATTTCTTCCCGAATATTCGCAATCGAGGAATACAATTCACCCACGGACCTATTCTCTAATTCTCGAACATGATGAACTCAGAAATTCAATCCATTATTGACCATTTGGAGTTGCTTCCCCATCCTGAAGGTGGCTACTATAAAGAAACATTTAGAGCTGAAGGCATCAATTCAAAAGGTGACCGGAACTTGATGACTGCAATCTATTTTTTACTCACCTCATCTGATGTATCTCATTTTCATCGAATCATAGGCGATGAAATGTGGTTTCATCATTCAGGAAGTCCTCTCATTGTGCACACACTGGATAAAAACGGTCATACGGAGCATCTGCTTGGATCGGATCTTTCTAAAGGGCAATCTCCGCAGCTCATGGTGCCGTCAGGAACTATCTTTGGATCATGTATCGTAGATGAGGATTCCTATGCATTGGTTTCATGCACGGTAGCCCCAGGGTTTGACTTTCGCGACTTTGAACTTTTCACAAAAGACCAATTAGTGCCTTTATTCCCTGAACATGAGGAAATTATTTCTCACCTAACTTAAGCAGCTCTGCTTCTTGAATTAAAG
>JAJTDQ010000016.1 GCA_021300505.1 Cryomorphaceae bacterium | reverse complement strand
AAACGCACAAGAATTCAAACGTGCAAGACTGAATGTGGTTCTGCTGCGGTAGAATTTATTGTCGAGTTCTATTTCTGTTTCTGGACTTGAAACTGATGCGTATCCACTTTGTATGAACCACTGAAAATGGGTGTGATAGGTCGATACAGGGTAGAATTTATCGTCTTGATAACTAAATGAATACATGTTGTTCTTGATGGTCAAATCTTTCGGCCATTGCCAATTGAGTTTTTTGAAGACGTCGTAGAGCTGTTTCACATAAGGGTTGACCGTATCACACTTTTCCACCCCCTTGAAAACATGGGCCGGTAATGTGAAGTCTATTTTGTTCGCTGATGCGCCACTTTCACTCAATTCCAACGGTGTAGTGGAATTCCACGCTTTTTCAAACCAAGCAATGCGCTGCGTCATTGAATCAATTGACAATTTGGAATAATACAAAGGTGAAGAGCCCGAGTAGGCATTGCGATTAAGAATTGTGTAAACAACATTTCTGTATCGATCACTTTGTACCTTGGTCCAGGTGCTTAACGCAGGATAATAATTCTTTCGGTTGGTAATCGTTAGATCGATGCATCCCATGTTGTATCCTTGTCGAAAGAGGAGTTTTCCATTTTCATAGGATTCACAGATCCCGTGACGCAAGTTGTTAAGGTAATTAAACGAATGAATGATTTTTCCTGTGCTGTCGTGAATGGTATATGCGCCATTCAGTTCTCCATTCAAAAGGCTGAATTCCTTTACCAAAACACCATTTGTGGCATAATGTTTTTCCTTTCGTTGTTGGTTTATTTGTGAGATGTATTGAATTGGAGTTCCTTGTGGGGAAAAACTTGAAAGCGTGTAATCGTTGAACTTTGTACTTTGCTTCGAAATGATGCGCAACAGCAATTGATTGCGATCACTCCATTCTTGTCGCGTATCGATCACTGTGTCTTTGTTTACTTGATGCACATGGAGTTTCGCCAACACGCCATTTTCGTGGTATTCGATGTATCTCGAAGTAGCATTTGGTCGATTGTCTAAAATGGATTGTTGTTGACCACTTGGATACCATTTTTTCTTGATGCCGCGGATTTCACTGTTTTGAATCCATTCCGTTTCTTCTAAGAGCACCCCTGATTCACCCCAAACGCGATTCATCCCAGTGCCAGAGATGTCCAGGATCCTCTCTCGAACCTTGATGTTTTTTTCATTCCAATAGGTTTCACTTGGCACGAAAACGTGATTGGAATTCGGGTCGTAAATCTTTAGGTGTTTTTGATCACCATTGGAATAGAACCCCTCCCAAGTGCCAACAGGCAAATTTTCTTTGTAATGTTCGGTTTCCGAAAGTTCCCCTGTGTAATAATAACGCTTCCAAGTTCCATCTTTTGTTCCTTCGTGATAATATCCCTTTGTCATTACCTTTCCATTGTCAAAATACTGATGGTAAGGGCCATCCATGGCATAGTCGTAGTAATTTGAACTAAATTCCATTCGGTAGACTTTACGCTCACTGATTTGACCATTCTCATAGAAGGTCAAGGACTCACCAAATTCTGTCATCAAATAGGTGTAGCCGTCTTCATCAATGGAATGAGGTGGATGATCTTTATAGGCTGAAGGATCTATATCATCCAATTTCGCCCAGCAATAGTTACGTTGAAAACGGAGGTTTCCATTTGGATAATACTCCCTGTAGAAAGCGCAACGTCTTTTTTTCTTGTTCAAATAAAAGATGTAATGGGTTTGAAGTTTTCCAGTTTCAGTGAATGTCTTTTGGAAGCCAATTACGGAGTCACCTGGTAGTTGTGTTATTCTAAATTCAGATCTCAGGCCTCCTTCATAATAATACAGGATTTCTTCTTTCATTCGTCCAACTACAAATACGCGTCGTTCATAGATCTTGCCTTTTTGATCCAGTTGTTGGCAAACTCCTTCCATGGGAGTTCCAGCATAATCTGAATAAAAAGTAGAGAAGAGGTAGTGACCTCCTTTTTTATTGTGATAGGAAAATGTGCAGTTCTCTTGGGCCATGAGACCACCCATGATTATTGCAAACAAAACGGCTAGTTGAATCTTCATGGCGACTAATACATTCAACGTATAGATGCGTTCATCAACGATTTATCGCTTTCGTTTTTTGGACTTCGCTTGTTTTTTGTCCCAATCGAACATTGATTTCTGATATGGGAAGACATCCGACAATTCACCTGAATAGTAGAACTCAAAGGCAACTGCACCAAAGGTGTAATTGGTTTCGTGAATTTTAAAGTCAGAACCACCAACAGCAGGGTTTTTCTTCGGTTTGGAACGCTGATAACCAAGATTGAACAGAGAAGCTAAGATTTCAGGTCGATCATCAATCGGGTAACCAGCACGTTCCCATTGCATTTTCATTTGCTTCAAAAACAGGGCTGTGTAGAGGTACGAATAGTAATGGTCTTTGAACTGCACCAAGCGCTGTAAACGCACACTCATGGTGTCATTTATGTTGTTTTTATAGGATCGAATCGAGTCGTAATCGAGTAGGTGAGCATACTCTTTTCCTAAGTAATAGACACAAGTAGAATCTTTTAAATAGCGTTCGATCTTTTGAGCTGTGCTTTCTTTGATCCCAGTTACACCATAAGACAAGTGATTTTCTAGAACAAGAACCTTAAGCGGTCCGATATAATTCTTGTAAGATTCTCTGTTTGAATTGAACAAGCGAATTTGCTCACCAACCAAACACGAAACGATTAATCGGGATTCTACGCCTGTGATTCTCGCAGCTGAGTCAATGTATTTTTTATCCTTTTGCACGGCAATTTTGAAATCTTGCCATTCTGCGATATTCATCCATTCGAAGACACTTAATCCGGTTGTTTTTTGCTGTTTACGTCGCTTTGAGCGCATTTCAGCCAAGGCAGCGCGGTACTTTTTGTTTTTTCGAAGTCGCAAATCTACCGCATCCAACATTTTAAGCGCAATACGCTCGTCGTTTGTTTTAAAAAGTGTTTTGAGGATATATTCCGCATTTTTCGGATGAAATTGATTCAACACCATGATGCGATTAAGTGCCTCATAGCGATGTTGTTGCATCGAAACACTATCCACTCGAAACGATTGGTTGTATTTGTTGTGCATGTCCTGAAAGTAGCGATTGTTCTCATCAATCATCCCTTCGTTGTTGGTCCACTTGAACTTAACAGCTAGGTAGGTGGCAGTTAAGATAAAACCATATAGAGCAAAGGCATATAGGAAAACAGTATAGGGGATTTTCACCCACTTGCTTTTCAGAAATTTCAACATGATGTATTAGCGGTAATGTTAGTCGTGCAAAAGTAACAAAGAAATTGTCACGACCACTTCAACAATCGCTTGATCCATAGCAATCGGGAAGGTGTGTGCGGAGAGTACTTTATGGATGGCTCGAAGTAATTGCTTTTGTGGAGCACGCTTTTTTCGTGTGAAAAAGCTCTGAATCCTGCAATCCCATGGTAATTGCCCATTCCGCTGTCACCAACCCCACCAAAAGGAAGGTTGGGGTTTACAATATGCATCATGGCATCATTCACTGATCCGCCTCCAAAGGAGATAGAAGATAATATCTTGTTTTGCTCTTCACGGTTGTCTGAAAAGACGTACAAAGCCAAAGGTCTTGGACGCTGTTTTACTTGATAAATGGCGTCGTCAAGGTTGGTAAATGAAATAATCGGAAGAATAGGCCCGAAGATTTCATCCGTCATGATGGGGTGATCAAATGCGATGTCTGTCAGTAATGTTGGTGAAATGTGTCTTTGTTCACGATTCATTTTTCCGCCATAAAAGATCTTCTGTCCAGACAAATGTGCTGAAACACGGTCAAAGTTTCTTTCATTGATGATCTGAACATAATTGCCATTTTCAACTGCAAACTTTGACCTTTCGATCTCTGCGATGAATTTTTGTAAGAAAGTTGTCTCAATCGATTTTTCAATTAACACGTAATCTGGCGCAATACATGTTTGACCAGCATTAAGAAACTTAGCCCAAACTAAGCGACGTACCGTGACATCCATATTGCATTTTGCCGTTACAAAAGCTGGACTTTTACCTCCAAGCTCAAGGGTTACTGGCGTTAAAAATTTTGCTGCTGCTTCGTAAACAATCTTGCCGACTGGAATGCTTCCTGTAAAAAAGATCTTATCGTATTTCTCCTTCAATAATGCCGTCATTTCTGGAACTCCACCTTCAATCACGCGAAAGAAACCAGGGTCGAAATGGGTATTGACTATTTCTGCCATGATTGCACTTGTGCGCGACGGCAGTTCACTCGGTTTAAGGATAACTGTACATCCCGCTGTAATTGCAGCAACGGCTGGGGAAAAGCTCAACTGAAATGGGTAATTCCATGCACCAATAATCAATGATACACCCAAAGGCTCTGGCATAATGAATGACTTCGCGGGCATGTTCAACACATTGGTGCGAATGCGCTTTCTTTTCGACCAGGACTTTACTTTCTTGATGGACTCATTGATGTCCGTATAGATGATGGATAGTTCGGTCGTATACAAATCAAATTCAGACTTTCCGAAATCGAGGAAAATAGCATCCGCCATTTTGGTTTCATTCTCCATGATCAGCTGTTTCAATTTCTTCAACTGAGCGATTCGAAAATCGATATCCCTGGTTTTTCCAGAAAAGAAGAAATCTCTTTGCTGCTGTATTTCCTTTGTAAACTGAATATCACTCATTTTTAAATGCTTTTTTAGAATAACACGTAGCTATTCATTATTGTTTTCTTCCAATGATCGTGCATTGAAAAATGCATCATACCGCGCGTCCAAGGTTCCCATCCAGCGGTCCCAAAAAAGGAAATAAAGGCCATAGTTACCATTAAAATTTTTATGATGCATGTTGTGTGCGACGGAGGTATTGATCCATTTTCCAATCCATGTCCGGTTGAAGCCTTTTGGATAAAGTTCATAGCCAAGATGGCCATAGACATTGTAAATGAATTGAACCAAAAAGAAGAGAATGAAAGTCTCCCGCTGTACTGGTAATGTAAACGCAATGAGGGGAAGAATCGCTGACTCGAGTAGCCCCTCTAGAAAATGAAAAGAGTAGGAGGTTAAAGGCGTTGGATTCGTCGATTGATGATGTACATGATGTACATGCTTAAAGACTCTTGGCAGGTGCATAAATCGATGTAACCAGTAAAAATAGGTGTCGTGTATTAGCAGCATTACTGGAAAACTAAGAATCAACCAAGTGTAGCCATATTCTGATGCGGATTGGTACATTTTCGTTTGATCAGGGAAAATCACAAAGATTAATCCTGCCATGATGCCAAACAAAGCCATCGTTGACAAGGAATGTACAAATTCCATGATTTGGCTTTTCAGCTTGGGGAAAACAGATTGAATCTTATATTTCTGCCATTTTTTTCGAAATAGGATGTAGAACAAAAAAAACGTGAATCCTGCCACTAAGGCGTAACGGATGAAAATGTATTGGGTGACTTTCATCCAAATATAAAGGAGTTTTTCTATTGTCATTGCTCCAGTTGTTCATCCAACTTGGATTGCTCACGGATTCGGGCATCGATGATATCTGAATACCACAAGGCTTGTTTTTTACCTCCTTCGACGTAGGCTTGTTGAATCCATTTCTGCGCGCCTTCTAAGTCCCCTAAAACCTCACAAGCCAGTGCCGCGTTAAAGGCCGCTTTCGCACGAATTTTCGATTTAAACGTAGTTTCAAATACCTCAGACCATGTTTTTAATGCGGCATCCCAATCTTTTGCTAAAGCTTGACGCTCTCCACGCTCCATTTTGCCTTTCTTACCTTTGTACATTAAACGGTCCTCCCAAAAATAGAGCGGCACAATGTTGTAGGCAAATTCAACCCCCGTGTTATAACTCACATTAAGTAAGGCATCATTACGTTTGATTAGCTTCGCTAGGGCCTCAACTGGGTTAACAGAACGCTGTGTCCAGTATTGTTTAAATTGAAAGCGATCTTCATAGAGAATCTTTTGTTGAGATGGATCATAAACACGAAAACCAGCTTCTGCTGTCGCAGTCCCTTTTACTTCAACGGCAGTAGGTGTTCCATTCAGTACAGCGCCAACGGCAGCTTGAGCTGTTGCACCAGGATTAAATATAGAATAATCTGTATCAAAATATTCGAGAACCAATAATGCCTGGACATGCTGTGCTGTGCAAATGCTATCAATGATTTTCCAATCCAAAGGAGCTCCGAATCCAAGACTTTTTCCATCTGCTGCATTCATCGTTTGACCACAACGCGCCGCATCAAATCGACGGTCGCCCCCAACACTTTGATTCAATGTCTCCGTTAAACCGCGCATACAGTCTTCAGAAAGCTCTTTGTCGCGCACAGGTGTTTCGCCACTTAATGAAGCTTCAAATCCCGTGGTTGAGGTTGGAATGGAACGATTGAGCATAGCAATTTCACGTATGCTGGTAGGAATTGTGATTTCCGCAGGACGCAAAACGCTGACCTTCATATCCCGTGTTCCGGCACACGAAGCAAGAAACAAAATAATCGCAAGAATCACTAACAATGATGACCTTCTAAAGATTTGGCCAATGTAATTTACGAAATGGCTTGTCATCATATGTTAAGGTTTTGACGGATTACTTTTTCTTGTTCTTCATTTGTTCCATTTGCGCTTTTTGCATTTGCTCGAGACGCTCTTGGAATTTAGATTTTTTCTTCACCTTACCATCTTTGGCTGACATATTTGCCTTGCGTTCAGCCATTTTTAATTTCAATTTATCTTCATCTACAAAGAATTGTTTGATTAACAACATGATGATAATTGAAACAAGTGTTGAGATGAAGTAGTAGTAGCTCAAACCAGCAGAGTAATTGTTGAAGAAGAAAATCATCATTACAGGGAAAACATACATAATCACCTTCATGTTTGGCATTCCAGGCTGCTGTGGCTGTTGCATGTTCCCACTATTCATGTAGGTATACAGTAGGGTAGTACCTGCCATTAAGAGAGTAAACAAACTCACGTGATCACCATAAGGCCAGATGTTAATGCCGAAGTTCCAAATGGAATCGTAAGACGATAAATCTTCCGCCCACAAGAATGGCTTTTGACGCAATTCGAAAGCGGATGGAAAGAAACGGAATACGGCAAGAAGAATCGGCATCTGGATGAGCATTGGTAGACATCCTGCGAGTGGACTTGCGCCTGATTCGCGGTAAAGTGTCATCATTTCCATTTGTTTCTTCATTGCATCCTCTTTTTCAGGATATTTTGCATTGAGCTCATCGATTTCTGGCTTAAGGATGCGCATTTTAGCAGAGGATACATACATCTTCCATTGGATTGGCATCAAGACAAATTTCAAGATAAGAGTCAACATCAAAATGGCAATTCCTAGACTCATACCTGTTGAAGCCAACATATTGAACAACGGTTGAACAGCATACAAGTTAATCCAACGGAAAAGTCCCCATCCGAAGTTCAGAATATCATCATATCCTTGGTTGTAAGCTTTCAACGTTTCGTAATCGTTTGGACCGAAGAACCAATTCATTGAAATTGTCTCATTGTCAGGATTTTTCACTTTCAATCCTGCAGTAGCAGAATAATCCTTGAGGTGAGACCATTTCCACTTCTTGTCATCTTTCTCGTCGTATTCGTGAACTTGGAATTTTGTATCCTTTTTCGTGAATCCATTTTCGGGTCTCACAAAAGAGGAGAAATAGCTTTGTTTGAAACTGATCCAGTTAACGTCATCTTCCGCACGCTGAAAATCACTTCCCATCTCTGACAGATAGTCGAAATCTTCGTTTTTGTAATCAAAACATACCGTTGACACACGACGCTGCTCGCTAAACAGTCGTTCCGTCTTACGGTACGCTGTTTTCCAGTTAAACGCGTAGTTTTTAGACCCTTTCCATCCTTCTAAATGAATATCATAGTCAAGATCGTAAGCACCTTTTTTTAGCTTGTATTCTTGCTCGATGGTTTTTCCATTTCCAAAATCACGTTCGAAAGTGATGGATTCTTTGGTCATGTTTTTCACGTAGAAGAGATACCCTGAAGTGTATATCTTTTGACCTTCAGACGTGAAAACGAGTTGGTTTAATGCATCGCCTTCAGAGAAAAGTCGCAAGGGCTTCTTCATTTGCTTACTCGACTTATTGGCATAATCAGAATAACTTTCAAACTCTTTCAAGTAAACCGCTGCAACCATTCCTCCTTTTGTAGAAAAGTCAATGATGAGCTTGTCATTTTCCAAGCGAACCAATTCACCCTTTACTTCTTTCTGAACGGTGGATTCCTTAGCACTTATTTTTTGCCCTTTGTCATTTTTCGATTGTCCATCACTAGATTTATTGTCCGAGTTTTTATCAGATTTATTCTTCTTTGCCTCAGCCTCTTTATTTTTTTGAAGGGCAATTTTCTTCTCTTGCTGCTTTATTTCAGCTTCGGATGGTTGATTGAAAATAGAGAATACAGAGAGTATCACTCCAATAATAATCAATCCGATGGTGGTATTTTTATCCATTTGTTAAAGTGTATTATATTCGATCGCTGCTTTGATAAATGCAACAAAAAGTGGGTGAGGGTTAGCGACAGTGCTTTTATATTCAGGGTGAAATTGTGCACCAACAAACCAAGGATGATCCTTTATTTCAACGATTTCAACGAGTCCTGTTTCTGGATTTTTTCCTACAGGCACAAGCCCAGCAGCCTCAAATTCCTTTAAATAGTCATTGTTAAACTCATACCGGTGACGGTGACGTTCAGATATTTTCTCCGTGTTGTATGCCGCAAATGCTTTTGAACCTGGCTTTAACTGACAACGGTATGCTCCTAAACGCATTGTTCCGCCCATGTTCGATATGTTTTTTTGTTCCTCCATCATGCTGATTACTGGAAACTTACTGTCTTCAGCGATTTCGGTTGTATGGGCGTCAGAATATCCCAGTACGTGTCGCGCAAATTCAATCACGGCACATTGCATTCCCAAGCAGATTCCGAAGAAAGGCACCTTATTTTCTCGGGCGAAGCGCACTGCTTCAATTTTTCCAGAAATGCCACGCGATCCAAAACCTGGAGCGACAAGAATTCCATCTAAACCACTCAATTCTTCAGCTATATTGGTGCTGTTTAGTTTTTCGGAATGAATCCATTTTACGTTTACTCTCGCTTCATTTGAAACCCCAGCATGGATGAAAGACTCACTTATTGACTTATAGGGGGCTTTTAGCTCAACATATTTACCAACCAAACCGATATTGACTTCTCTTTTTGGATTTTTTAAGCGATCGAGGAAACGCTTCCAATTATCGAGATTAGGTGTCGATTTTGAAGAAAGCCCTAATTTTTCAAGCACTACTTTATCCAATTCTTCAGCCTGCATGAGGATTGGAACATCGTAAATGGACTGCGCATCGCGTGATTCAATTACAGCATTCATACTTACATTGCAAAACTTTGCAATTTTCTTGCGCAATGACAAGTCAAGTTCATGTTCTGTTCGACAGCAAAGGATATCCGGTTGAACACCAAGTTCAAGCAGTTGCTTTACGCTATGTTGTGTTGGCTTTGTTTTTAATTCACCAGCAGCAGCCAAGTAGGGTACGAGTGTGAGGTGAACAACGATACAGTCATTTTCAAATTCCCACATCATTTGACGCACAGCCTCCACATAAGGAAGGGATTCGATATCACCTACTGTACCTCCGATTTCGGTAATGACAATGTCGTATTGACCATTCTTACCCAATAACTGAATGCGATCCTTAATTTCATCCGTAATGTGCGGAATAACTTGAACCGTTTTTCCCAAGAATTCACCTTTGCGTTCTTTTTCAATAACGGATTGATAAATGCGACCAGTTGTGACGTTGTTTGCCTGAGATGTCGGAACATTGAGAAATCGTTCGTAATGACCAAGGTCAAGATCTGTTTCAGCGCCATCATCGGTAACGAAACATTCACCATGTTCGTATGGATTCAAGGTGCCTGGATCGATGTTGATATATGGATCAAGTTTTTGGATGGTGGCTGTATAACCGCGTGCTTGGAGCAATTTCGCCAATGAAGCCGAAATGATTCCTTTACCCAATGAAGAAGTCACCCCTCCGGTGACAAACACGTATTTAGTGGAATTTGACATGTACTTTTTGAAATGCAACTACGGGAAACAAAGTTAGTACAATAGTCAGAAATGGATAGGTGGATTTTCAACGAGTAATGAAATGATATTAACAAAACACACTGACTTATTCATTAGTTCGACCATACATCGTGAATTCCACCTTGAAGATATAGTTTGGACTTACGCACCATTGATTTTTCAAATGTTGGACATCCTTCCGAATCAAGCATAGGGTAGTGCGGTGTATTTCGCGGAAATGACTTGGGCAGAAAAACTAAATCATGCATCAATCTGTTTTGAAACGCATGCCTAATTCGTTCACTATCAATGCCTATTCTTCCATATACGTTCTGAACATAGGCCAAATGTTGCGTCATTCCAACATACAAGATTCCGTGACTTGTTTTTCCGTAGGGTAAATCTTCAAGCAGTCTAAAACCAGACGGACATTTCTTCATCGCTATGCGCTCCCATGAGGAATTGGCTGTTTCGCCGGTCCAGATGTTTAAGCCGAGTGTGAACTTTGTGTTTAAGTAGCGATAAGTAAAAGCGAGATGTCCTGTTCTGAAACGATCTTTGCTTTGTCCTCCAAACACATCATTTTCAAGGAGTATACTGATTTTATTGGCATGAATTGCCCATCCACCAGAACGCTGAGTCGTTTTTGCTTGATCGTGGTACCAGATGTAATTGTAGCCCAACCCATATTGGTATTTGGTGTTATTGCTCAGGCCGTCATATTGAAAATCTATTGTGTTATTTCGTTTCCCCCCGAGTAAAACGAGTCCGAGCGCGGTGCGAGATTCCAGATATTTTTTTCGCTTGCCATAGCCAAATAGATTGAAATTTGCGAAATTAGAAATGTTCACTTGTGCGAAAGAATACATGAAATGAGCAGAAACATGGAGTCCAGCGCGTGTTGAATGGGTTCCAACGGTGGCTGTAATTCCGAGCATAGAGGAGAATGAAAATTCATTCCAATTTTGGGCAAACGTTAGGTTGGAAAGAAAAATAAAGAGTGAAAGGATGTATTTTTTCATGATCCATTTCTAGTCAAATACATTCATAATAAATACTATAATGATTTAATAATGAAGTAATACTCGAACTACATCATCCACCACAATACCCATACGTTTGAAGTCCAAAGTCTCGATAGTATCTGTTACCATATGGTAATTCTCATTTCTATAGAACGCCGTGTCTGTGATCATTAGTGCACTGAATCCAAATGACCAATAATTCAGATGATCAGAAAAATCTACACCAGGCAAAAGTTTTGGCCCGGCGAAACGTTTTGTTCGAATATTTGCTGTTTGTTTAAATTTTCGTGTGAACCGAGTGGCAAATTTCCCTTTACAAAACTTATTCACCAATGTGATAAAATTGCCTTTGTTTCCATAAATCAATTTCAGGATTCCAAGTGGGTAGTCCTGTGAGTGTTTCGCGTCTGAGAAATAACCAATCATTTCAAGTGAAATCATGCCTAATACGGGCTGTTTTGAGTCGTTTAATGACTTTGCGTGGATATAACTCCCCATGTGTTCTGTTCGAAAAAAAGGTGGTTCTTCGAGTGTGTAAGCCACGAGTTCAATGCGATTTGAAAGTTGGGAGTCTTTTATTTGACGTGCAATTTCCAACAATCCAGCAACACCACTGGCATTATCGTCGGCACCTTGTTGCATTCCGCAGACATCGTAGTGTGCACCAATGACAATTGTTTCGGAAGAGATCCCATCGTACACAGCAACAACATTTCGGTAGGACTGGTTATTGATTTTAAACACTTGATAATAAACCGAATCAGCGGATTTATTCAATTCGTTGTAAATGTATTCCGACACATCATTAAGTGCTGGTGTATTCATGAAGTGTCGGTAATCCCTTGTGTTCAGAATAGCACTTACATGATTTTTTAGCGTATTTGTATCTGTCTGACCTTTTACTTGTGGAGCAATGAAAAGCAACAGAAGCATGAAAACACTTTTACTCTTGCTCATTTATACGAATCTCATTGGGTTGAATGGTGATTTTCCCAGCCTTGTATAGTTGACCAATGGCTTGTTTGAATGTTTTCTTGCTCATTCCCATGATTTCGCGTATTTCATCTGGATCACTCGAGTCGGAGAGGGGAAGTACTTTCTGCACTTCCAATTTCGCCATGATATTCTCCATTGCTTCCGTATAGCGGACAAATCCTGTAGGTTCAAGACGCACATCGACCTTTCCGTCTTCTCGAATATTGTAGATGTATCCCGTTAAGCGCTGTCCGCGACGTATTGGTTTGCTGATGTCGTTTCGAAAAATCATTCCGTGGTATTTGTCTGCCACAATGACTTTAACTCCAAGGTCAGTTTGATCACAGATGAGCATCTCTTGGGGTTGATTAATTAGCTCTTGATCGGTGCATTCCTGGAGCCATTTATTGATTTTCATCGTGGCATAAAGTCGGTCTGTTGCTTGATCGATCCGAAGAGTAACCAAGTAGCTTTTCCCTTCCTCCATGCGCTGATTTTGTTCCTTGAAGGGAACCATGAGGTCTTTTTCCAATCCCCAATCTAGAAATGCGCCATAAAGACTCACCTCGGATACCTTTAAATAGGCGTACTGTTCAAGAATTATCTTTGGTGTTTCTGTTGTAGCGACAAGGCGGTCTTCAGAGTCCTTGTACAAAAACACCCTTCCAACATCACCAACTTCGAGTTCGTCGTAGAGGTATTTATTTGGCAACAGTACATCGTTGCCTTCAGTATCACCTAAATATGCTCCAACACTTGTAAAACGGAGAATTTCAAGCTCATTGTATTGTCCTAAGTTCATTTTAAAAATAAAGAGCCGATGCTGGTTTTGAATTCAGAATCATGCATGGGATTTTCTTGTCGTTGGTGATCAGTGATTGGGCAAAAGTATCGAACTGGGGCAATAAACTTTCGGAATGATAAGCAATCGCTATCATATCTACGACATTTTCGTTGGTATACGCCAATATTTTTTTTGAGTAGGAACCGCCGCTTTTTAACAATTCCACAGTACATGGAATCTTCCGATCCTCATACTTGTTTTTAACAATGAGAATTCTGTTTTTCATCTGTTGACTCAACAATTCGTCGTTTTGTTTTTCACCAACCACATGCACTTCTGCACCGAAGATAGTTGCGATATCACCGGCGATATTTATAATTTGCAAGCTTTCTTTTGTTAAATCAATCGGAACAAGTACACTGGTAATTGGTTTGATAAGAGTGTCTTTTTGGACAATTAAGAACGGCGTTTCAGCACTTGTAATCACTTTCATAGCATTGCTTCCAAGTAATTTTTGCATCCCCGTTGCACCATGAGTACCCATGATAATCAACTGTGCAACCTCCTTTTTCGCTATTAGCGCGATTTTTTCAAAAATACTTCCTTCTACAATTTTCTTAGTAATTGTTACACCTTCTGGTAGATTTTGATTCGCGATGATAGAATCCATTTTTGCTGAAGTCTTAGCTAACTCAGATGCAGAATGAACAACATGTAAAAGCATAATTTCAGTGTGCACATTTTTTCCAAGATGCAGTGCATACAAAAGGGCAGCATCGCCAACAGATGTAAAATCATGGGGAACGAGATACAGATTTTTACTCATAGCAGTGAAGTTTTATCAAATGTACATAAAAATTGTTTCGTATTTTAATTGCACTATTTAGAGTCCTTTTGGTAAACAAAGGCTTGTCTAACAATCAATTCCTGCGTTTTCTTTTCTTTTTTCCACCCAAAGTAGTCGAAAGTTTATTGGGGTCACGCTTGTCTTTTTTCAAGGTCTTTGAATCTAAGTCATTCTGATCTTTAGTTTCCTCTATTGCCTGCCCTTCGGGGGTTACTGCAACATGGGGTGTTCCACTTAAGTTCTCATCTTCAGGGTTCTCCCATTTTTTCTTTATTGTCTTCTTTTCTATCTTTCCTGTACGCTCATTGCGGACAAAGACTTGCATTTTTTCATCATCCTCCTTTGAGTTAACTCCAATCACGTCCTCTTTTAGCACCCATTTAGTTCCGTCCAAAACAAAAGCATCGTAAGACAAATCCGGAATATAATACGCGTAAAACCCTTTAAGGTTGGGTGCTTCAGGAGAAAGGTGGTCAAAAATTATTCGGTTGTAATCTGGCTCATAACGCAAGGTCATTACTGCGCGCTCTGAATGCTCGTAAAAGACACGTTTCAACAATTGGTCTTTTAACTTAAAAATTGGACTTCCAAATTTTAATTGAGAGCCAGTGAAATAAAGTACATCGATCAATTTAACGTTGCTTGTCGAAGAATTACCATCCCAACCAAGGAGGGTATAGACCGTTTTTGATCCTTTTTCAACAGGGATAATTTTGTAATACAGCGCACCATACCAGTTGTCTGCAGTTAAGATTTCTTCTGGTCTCAATGGCAATTCTGCGGAATTATCAATAAGCTCTGTGATAAGAATTTCATCTTTTCGCTCATCTTTTTTCAGCACAAAACCGTAATATTTTTGAGTTTCATCATCTTGTTCAATATTCCAATTGATGATACGTAATAATCCATCGGGGCTGTCAATTACGCCGACAGACTTCAGTTGTGAGAAGGAGTAGGTGTAGGCGCTTTTTTCGTTCAGTGTTTCAAGAAAGTACTGATAAAATAATGCGTTTTTCTCGTCTTTCTCAAAATCATCCTTTGCCGCTCGTAAATCGTTCAAGAGCTCAACCAAATTCGCTTCTCTCTGAGATAAAATAGTGTCTTGCGCAAATGAATGAAACGCAAGAAATAAGGCTGCTATAAAAATGAAATTTTTCACCATACGAACAAAGAAACGTATAAAATACCGTTTTGTTACCTATTGAAACCAACATTAATTACTCCGCTAACTGCACCAGTCCGTGGCTCGGGTAATTCAGCCCATTGGATTTCATGTTTAGAACAATTTGTCCACGATGGTAGGCCGAGTGTTGGAGAAGATGAAAAAGTAGGTCTGCTACCGTTCTTTCTATTGCACCAAACTGTTCAGATTGATATGTTAACGTTGAGACAATGTCTTGCTTTTCTAAATAATCGAAAGTTTCCTGAAAGTTCTGTGTGTTCAATTTTTCCAGATAATGTAAGGAAAAAACATCCCATTCATTCGATTCGGGAAGATGATTACGTAAACGACAATTCCAAATGTGATGAACATTAATGATGTGACAAATACCTTTGATAAACTAAACTATTCGTATGAGTGTCCTTATCTCACCTTCTGTACTTTCTTGTGATTTTGCCAATATTCAACGTGATGTTGAAATGATCAATTCATCAAACGCTG
>JAJTDQ010000135.1 GCA_021300505.1 Cryomorphaceae bacterium | reverse complement strand
CAACGTTCTATCTTCCTTTTTTATCCAAGAACAAAAAATACCGCTCTTTCCCAATTAAGGGAGATTCAATGCCACCTGTTGTTGAGGGTTCGTATGTAGTTGCTGAGTATATCCAAAATTGGATGACTATTCGTTCGGGAACGCCATGTATCGTTGTGACAAAGGATGAGGGCATTGTGTTCAAAGTAGTGCATAATCTATTAGAAACTAATCAATCGTTTCAGTTGTGTTCAACGAATACCTTTTATGCCCCTTATCTCGTGCATGCCAATAACATTATCGAAATGTGGAAATTCGTGAATTACATTTCACCTGAATTACCAGAAGTTCGCATGGATGACACAGATCTCAGCAAGTCAATTCAAAGTCTTCAAAAGGAGGTGTATGAGTTGAAGGTGGCGATGGGGAAATAGTTTTGTAGATCAATGTCAAGACCTATTTCACATGAAACTTCCCGTTCAAATAGCTGATCTTTTCCTCCAAATGTAGCGTCTTCAGCGTCTTTCTCAAGTTGTCCTTGCTGATTTCAAATGCTAACAAACATTCCTGTTCAGTCCGTGGTTCCTTCAAAAAGTCAAGTATGGTTTGTGTAATGGAATATGCCGCATGTGATTCATGAAGTATCTTTGATCGACAAACATCACAGATACCGCATTCTTCGGAAGATTGACCAAAGTAGTGAAGTACTTGAATCGTTCGACATTCATTCGCTTGGAGGAAATTGCGCACCGCCGACAATCGTTTTTCAGCATAGGCTTTTCGAGTAGCGTACATTTCTGGTTGAATGCTTAAATAGTCATCGGGAAGACGTTCGTGTATCAGTGTAATTGTTGGCATGTCTGTTTTCCATGTTACATCAACAATCCCATATTTTTCCAGTTCCTTGAGTTGCTTTTCGATCTGAGGAAATGTCATTTTTAAACGTTGCGCAAAGACCTTTTCATCAATGGCAAAATATTGATCAAAGATGCCGGGATAACTTCGGCTAAGCATTGAAATTAGTGGGCGAAATTCTTCATGGTGCACTTGAAAATCGTATAACGCTGTATTTCCAATGGCCAAACGAAGCTTAGTAGGCTGATGAATAGCTTCCGATAAGGTTAAGTCACCGTTCATTTCTAGGATTTTCAAACTGTTAAATGTCGTCGAAACATCTAGACCAAATGTGCTGCAAAAGGTGCGCAGATCAAAAGGGTAAGTTTCATCCTTTCCTGAACCAATGGCAATCTTCAAGAAACTGCATAGCGCTCTGTAGGTCAATTTGATTTGGTCGAGTGGAGGGAACTGTTGGATTAAAAATTCCTCAAGCTGCTCTATGTCATTTTTCCCAAGATAGGTGATGGCTCTACTCGCTTTTCCATCTCTCCCTGCACGACCTGCCTCTTGGAAGTAAGCTTCTAAAGAAGACGGGAATTCGAAGTGTAAAACATAGCGAACATTTGGCTTGTCACCTATCTTGGGAAAAATGACATAGAGCAGCTTGAGGAATTTTTAATCCAACAGTTCCCTCCACTCGACCAAATCAAATTGACTTATAGAGCGCTTTGTAGTTTCTTGAAGATTGCCATTGGTTCAGGAAAGGATGAAACCTACCCTTTTGATCTGCGCACCTTTTGCAGCACATTTGGTCTAGATGTTTCAACGACATTTAACAGTTTGACAAAAATCTATGATATCCTTCGATTTATTGGCAGATACATAGCACTCATAACTCAAATTGGACCGAATGAAAGATGCTTCAAAAATTTGAGGTTTATTTAATTCTAGTTGATCTAGGATGTCTTGCCGAACAGCGCTTGTTGCCGTTGCTGTTAGCGCAATGACTGGAATCCTTGGTTGTAGTTTTCGTAGCTCTTTAATGGCAAGAAAAGAAGGCCTGAAATCATGGCCCCATTCTGAAATACAATGTGCTTCATCCACTACGATCAACCCAATGTTCATCAATTGAAAGCGCTCTTTAAAAAGTTTGGATTGAACACGTTCCGGAGAGGTGTACAAGAAATCCAATCCGCCAAATCGAGCATTGTCCAATGTGAGATCAATTTCCCTGTAACTCATTCCGCTTACGATCGATTTCGCGCGAATCCCACGTTTTTCCAATTGTTCAACTTGGTCTTGCATCAATGCGATAAGTGGAGATATGACTAGGGTTAATCCTTCCCGCGCCAAACCGGGTACTTGGAAGCATATAGATTTACCTCCTCCAGTAGGCAATAACGCGAGCACATCATGACCATTAATTACTGCCTCAGAAATTTCTTCTTGAAGCGGTCTAAATTGGTCAAAACCCCAATATTTTTTGAGTATGTCGCGACTTTTCTGCATGAATAATTGTGCATACCAAAGATACTGATTTTGCCCATGTCACTTGTTGTTCACATCGAGTTTTGTGCGTATATTCGCATACAATTTTTTATATGTTGCCAGAAACTCTTTCCATCAAAGTAACACCAACAGCGCATAGCCGAATCGGTGAGGTAGATTTCGATAACCTACCGTTTGGTCGTATTTTCTCTGATCACATGCTTGTCATGGATTACAAAGATGGTGAATGGCAACAGCCAGAAATCATGGCGTTTGGTAACCTATCTCTGCATCCAGCAACTTCGGCGATTCATTATGGACAATCCATTTTCGAAGGAATGAAAGCAAATAAAACGGAGGATGGTGAGATTCTTATTTTCCGTCCAGAGATGAATGCACACCGTTTCAAGGAGTCTTGTGAACGCATGTGTATGCCAACCATTCCTGAAGAAGTGTTCATCGAATTGGTGAGAAAAACGGTTGAAGTGGATAAAGATTGGGTTCCTTCGAAAGATGGAGATTCACTGTACATTCGCCCATTCATGTTCGCAACGGATGATTTTATTGGAATCAAACCTTCTGAAACATACAAATTTGTCATTTTCACTTGTCCTGTTGGGGCGTATTACTCTGAACCAGTGAATGTGAAAATCGAAGAGTTCTACACGCGTGCATCAGAAGGTGGAGTAGGTCGTGCGAAGACAGCAGGAAACTATGGTGCTGCTTTGTTCCCTGCGAAACAAGGACAGTTGAAAGGTTTCCATCAGCTCGTTTGGACGGATAGTAAAGAGCACAAGTACATTGAGGAATCGGGAACAATGAACATCGTTTTTGTGATCAACGGAGTACTAGTAACTCCTTCAGAGGATACTGACACCATTTTACGTGGCGTAACAAAACGATCTGTCATTGAAATCGCACAAAGTTGGGGTATTCCAGTAGAAGAGCGTAAAGTTTCAGTTGAAGAGGTGGTGAACGCCATCAAAGATGGATCGATGACAGATGCCTTCGGAGCAGGAACAGCAGCAACGATTGCACCAATTGTTAAAATTGGATTCCGTGATGAAGTATTGAACTTGCCTTTGGAAGGAAGAGAAATTTCGACAAAAATTAAGAACTACCTCGATGATTTGAAAGCTGGTAAGGTGGAAGATACACATGGGTGGTGTCTACACGTTTAATCTTTGAAATTCATTTCATAAAATCGTATGGATTCTAAGCGTTTCAAGCATCTATTGCGAAATGCATCTATGAAATCTATATTTATTTTCTTTTTACTTCTCCTAAGCGCTCAGCAGACTCTTGCACAGGATTCTATTGTGTTATGTGTCAACGTTACTGATGATGAACGCGGTGAACCAATTCAAAACGTAACCATTCAAATCAATGGGCTGAAAGTTGGCGATCAAGAAATCGTGCGCACCTACATGAAGGGAGTCAGTTGCTTTTCTGTTTCCGTACCTACAACATTAACGTTGTATTTCTCACACCCCTTATTCAACCCGGTAACAGTAACGAAGAAAATCCCTAAATCCTCGGATACTTTGCAGATTTCTGTTGAAATGCACCCAATTCGTGATCAGTTGTTGAATGAAGTGGTGGTGAAAGCACCCGGTGTTCCTGATACAGTATTTGAATCAACTAGGTTGAGTGTGGCTGATTTTGAGGTGCTTAACGATGGAAGAATGGTACTTTTAGCCTATCCGAAAAACTTAAATAAAGGTAGCGAGTTACTGCTTTATGATGGTATAAGTATTCAGCATTCGTTTCGTGTACCTGGAAGGGCGGAAGAGCTAACACGCGATTACCGTGGCAATGCCCATGTCGTTTGTCAGGACAATGTATTTGGACTCTTGGTGAAGAATCAAAACGTCGGCGTGGCATCCTTGGAAAAAGGCTATTTCTTAAAGTATGTTGCTCCAATTGTCGACACCGTGCATTCGAAAATGTTCTTTTCGAATTACAGTGACGTTTATCCTGCCTTCACCTATTTCACTTTCGATCAGTACGATTCGTCGTATTCAAAGATCATCGATGTACAAGATGATTTGATGATGGAATTGTACCGCTCAGAATATAAATGGGCGGATGTCAGAACAAAACTTTGGGCAAAGGAGCAAGAAAATGCGACAGGAATTGATGCAGAGGTGTGGGTAGGAGCTAATTATTTCACGCAATCACTCTATTATAAGGAAGTGTACGCTCCACTCTTTTACCGTAATGATTCGGTGTTTGTATTTGATTATTACAAAGACCAGTTGTTCCATTTCGATGCACAAGGTAATCGTCTTGACAGCGTGTCCATTTATCACCATTATCAACCAAAAGTGACAGGATGGAAGCGTCAATTGATCCAAGATCGTGTTACAGGTCAAGTGTATGCTGTGTTTGATCGAGCGGGATACACGTATTTAGGTTTGGTTGATTTGAACACTGGACAAATTTCAGAAAAGGTGAAATTGGAGTTCAGGTACATCGACAAAATTCAAGTGCACAACAATCAGGTGTATTATGTATACCGTCCTTTTGAGTCGGTTCAGAAACGCTTTTTATACAAGGAACGTTTGCCTTATGAGTTTGACGTTTCTAGGATGCTCAATGGCGATGAACCATCGGTTGAAGAGTGATTCAGTTGACAGACTCCACAAACCACTTTCTTGCCATTGGACCTTCATTCATGATGAGATCTAGGATCGAAAGGTTTGGAATAAATTCATTTTCGGGCTCAAATACTTGATGGTATTTTTTTGTGTTCAAGCGATCATCAAAGGGGTAATGTCTGAAGTCACGCTCTGCAGATGGATGAGTGAATTCTTCGGTGTATTCTACTTCCATATTTTCGATGGATAACCACTCGAGTACCTTTTCAGTAATTCGCATATTCAACTTCAGGAGATTTTTCTCACTAGTGAAAATGAGTTGTTTTACCTCGTCACCGTAATGTTCAAAAAATGGGGAGGAGGCATAGGCACTTGAAATCGTTCGCCAGTGGTCGTTTTGCCAGTTATCGGTATACGAAATTTCAATGTCTTCCATCACCGTTTTGTTCCCATTTTTCTTAATGACAGGAACGGATAAATGCCGAAGTCCATTGGAAACTTGGATGTCACAACGTGTGCGAACAGATTGTTTCACAAAATACTCTTTCGCTTCAATGTGCACCTTTTGGGCACGAATGAGTTCTCGGAAATAGGCGATGCTTCCAAAATAGGCAGTTGGAAACACAGACGTCATTAGCGAATGAATTTAAACAATCGTTCCCAACGAATTCCCAAGTAAGGACTTTTCGAGAACCACACCATAGATGCTTTTCCAACAATATGATCTTCTGGAACAAAGCCCCAAACGCGCGAATCTGCTGAGTTGTAGCGATTGTCTCCCATCATCCAATAATAATTCATGCCGAACGTGTAGGTCTTTGCTTTCTTTCCGTCGATATAAATCCCATCCTTCTTTTCTTGAAGTTTATGTCCTTCATACGCAGTGATAATGCGTCGGTACCAAGCGATATTTTCCACACTAATTTTAATGGTTTGACCTTTACGCGGAATTTGAAACTCGTGGAAATCTGTTGTGGTATTGTTCACATGAATGTCTTTCGGGAACATCGTCAAGTTATTGATCATCTCATACGGTGTAGGTTTATGATCCTTTGCATACTGTGGCTCTAGGTCAATTGAAAATTTCGCTTCTGGGAAACGTTTTTTCAAGGTGTTGAGTTGAGAACGTGTAAGATTCATTTTATAGGTCGTTCCACCATCTTCAGAATAATAGTCCCCGCGTTCTTCCTCCAAACCATATGTTTCGCGCATTGTCATGAGACTTGGCATCGTGAAATTTTCTACGACGTAGCGCAAATTTTGAAACTGATGTACCTTCGCTTTTTTACCGTTTACGTATAGCACAGATTTTTCAATGCGCAGTCGATCTCCAGGAACTCCGACGCAGCGTTTGATATAGTTTTCACGCTTGTCTACCGGTCTATAAATAACTCCATAATGCTGAATCAAAACACCTTCACTATTGTCGAAGGCCACCTTGTCTTCAGCTAACATGCGTCGCGCTTTATTTTTCCAAGAATCTAACTCATTGATATAGGCAGCACCATGTGTATTGATCAAATATTCGTAAGCCATCATTTGAGCAACGCGTTCAGGATTTGCAGTTTTATCTTCAGCCTTCATTATGCTATCATAGATGATGGTTGCTGCTTTCTGCATCAATGGATTGATCTTTTCATCTCTCCATAAGCGTAACGCTTCATTATTCACAATTCCATGATAATCATGTCCCATCAAACCATTCGGCATTCGTGGGTCGTAAACGGCAGTGTCTCCTGATGGGTAATTGAACACCACGACATCGTTTCTATGAATGGACGTGAAGCCCGGAAGTCGTGTATATGT
>JAJTDQ010000134.1 GCA_021300505.1 Cryomorphaceae bacterium | reverse complement strand
CCATGGTTCTTTCATGTCTTAGCGACACCAACGAAGCATCCAATTGCACGGAACCTTGAGCCTGTTTCATTAAAGTACGCGAGTGAGATCCAGTTTATCCCGAATAAAAACCTATTGCTTACGCCAATTCTGAGCTCTTCTACCAATTCGAATGTCACAGGCCTTGCACCATTGGTAACCTTATCTATGCCAATGAGCTATGGTAAGAATCCTCAATTAGCAACAGACCCTGCTGACACCTTAAATCAGCGTTGTTTGGCCGGTCTTGCCGAAGGATCTTTTGAATCTCACTTTAGAACGCGCATTGTTGAAGAATATGTAAACAACAAAAATGCACGGAAGTACCTAGCAAAAAGCTCAACCGAGGGTAAAGTTTTCCTCATTGGAAACGGCAGATTCATTCGCAATTCTTACGACTCAATGCCCGCCCGAAATGGCCAAGGTTACATGTATCGTCCACAACAGTTTAATGATTTGAGAATGGACAGAGAACTTGCTGAGGTGAATATCCCTGTATACTTTGGAAATCAAGAATTCTTCCAAAACATGATGGACTACATGATGGGAGACAATTCTGTACTCGATGTGAGAAGCCGACAAATTGACATTCACGCCATGGACAAAGACAAGGTCATTAATGATGGAACATTCTACAAGATCATTAATGTCTTACTTCCAATCTTGCTCATACTACTTTTCGCTTTTATGATGAATTATTTGCGCAAAAGAAAGTACACACAACTTTAATACTCCATGAAAAAAATATTTGTTTTACTCTCTGCGATTGCTGTCCTAGTTCTTCTTGGTTGGTTTGCCATGCGTGCGCTAGATTCCAAGGGACATTCAACCACTGAGCTCATCGATTTTGCCGTTTCAGACACGACTTCAATTGACAAAATCATCATCACCGACGTGCAAGGAAGAGTAATGGAAGTGGTTAAAAATGAATCAGAATGGACCGATAAAGATGGTGGGTGTATCTCCCAACCAAGCATTTCATTCATCTTGGATGCGATCAAGAACATTGAGTGGAAAGGATATCTACCAGAGAATTCACAAGAACAAATCACGAAATTAATGGCGAGTCAGCACATTAAAGTCGAGATTTTTCAAGAAGGTGAATGGGTAAAAACGTGGTACATTGGCCCGCCAGCACAAGACCACTACGGACAAATCATGTTGGTCGATTCTCCAGAAGCAGGAAAAAGCGATTTGCCTGTAATAATGAAAATCAAAGGGTTTAACGGAATCATCGAACCACGTTTTTTCGCAGATCCAAGAAAATGGATGTGCACAGAGATTTTTGCCGTTCGCATGGACCGCATTCGCAAGGTAGACGTTCGCTTTTACGATGTGCCACAGCGTAGTTTCACGGTGACAAAAAATGGAACAAAAACAAAAGTATATCAGCAGGGGAAATTATTGAAAAATGTGAATCCTCAACGTGTTTACCTCTACCTACAGAACTACAAAAAGGTACATTACGAGTTGGCAAACTTTGAATTAAGTGAGAAGCAAATCGACAGTATGAAGCGTACCACACCTTTTGCTACATTGAAGCTTACCGAAACCAATGGGAAGACCACAAAATTGCGCATGTTCAGAATCAATTCGTTTGAATCACAGCGCAATGAATTTGGTGAGATTGTGGATATCGACATGAACAAGTTTTGGTGTCAGTTGCCGAATGGCGCGATGGTGAAATGTCAATACCACGTGTTTAATCCTTTACTTCTTGGCCATGTATTTTTCCCAATGGTTTTACCACAGATGGCAATACCCGAAGATGCACCTGAAGCAAATTAATCCACTCCAATGAGTAAAGTATATTTTGATCTTTATTTTAGGCTTCACTTTTCCCTGAAATTGTTGATAACCTATTAAAAAAAACAAGGGTAAATCACACGCTATTTCCTATTGCTTTCATAGTTTTGATATAAATAACACATCAATGAACTTTATCGTTTCGAGCACATCGCTTTTACGCCATTTACAAAGTATTTCAGGAGTACTAAGTACAAGCAATAACCTTCCAATTCTAGACAACTTTTTATTTGAAATTGGCGAGGGTCAACTGACAATATCTGCATCTGACTTAGAGACTACAATGCGAACAACGCTAGAAGTTGAAGCAAAAGACGCTGGTAAAGTAGCCATTCCAGCGAAAATTTTGATTGATGTATTGAAAAACATGCCTGATCAGCCGTGTACTTTCTTGGTAGACCCAACAACGATGGGTGTTGAGATTGCTTACGATAACGGGAAGTCGAAGATGAATGGATTCAACGGTGAAGAATTTCCGCGTATTCCTGTCATTGAAAATAGTACAACAATTCGTTTGAGCGGGGATATTGTTTCTAAAGCAATTGGAAAGACACTCTTCGCAACAGGAAGCGATGACCTTCGTCCTGTAATGAGCGGTGTGTTCTGCCAGTTCAGTCCTCAAACTTGAGCGGGAACGAAGAAATTCAGATGGAATACAACGAGTCCAATGCCGTGTTTACATTCAACGATATCGTACTTATTTGCCGTTTGATTGATGGGAAATACCCGAACTATGAAGCGGTTATTCCAAAAGAAAATCCAAACGTCCTGACTATTGACCGCCTTCAATTCCTAAGTTCAATTAAGCGAGTTTCAATTTTCGCAAACAAAACAACGCACCAAGTTAAATTGAAATTAGCAGGATCTGAGCTCTCTCTTTCTGCAGAAGATATTGACTTCGCGAACGAATCGAACGAACGTTTGACATGTAATTACGACGGCGATGACATGGAGATTGGTTTCAATTCACGTTTCCTCATGGAAATGCTCAATAGCCTTGACACGAATGAAGTTCGTTTAGAAATGAGTGAACCTAGTCGTGCAGGACTTTTGATGCCAGCGCACAAGGACAACGAGCATGAAGATATTCTTATGCTTGTGATGCCTGTAATGCTCAATCGTTAAGCGTAAATCCGTTCCTTTCATTATGGAAAGGAATCCAAATTTGTTGATTATGCGCGTTTTCCATCATAATCATATTCTTTTCATTGCCCTCTTAACAACATTATCGGGTTGTGGTTTGCATTATACCCCACCCGAAACACCCGAAGCATTTGAGGCGCGCCGTCACAAGGCCGTGGAAACGTATGTCCAAAGCAACACAAAAAAAGAGGGACTAATCTATGAATCTGTTGCCTTTGGTAAACCACAAATCGTAAAACCAAGTTCTTACCGCTTATTGGATTCGCTCTATGCAATTAAATATAAAAACGAACAAAGAGGTATTCGAACAGATGCTATTCTAGAGGAGCAAATTGGAAACCAACGCATCATTGCACGAAATGACACCAATCGTGTGTTGTACATTGAAAATCATGTCTTTGCATTGACTTCTGACACGACTACAGAAATTTATGCCGCCGATTTTCAGTTATCATCGGAAGCTGTTGTGAACGACATGATTATCCGCGAAAGCACGTTCTTGCCAAAACGAGATACTGAACGCTACAAGCAATACCTCTTCAACGAATCATTTCTTAATCCCGGAAGTCAACCCAGTACTTCTGAGTTAAGGTTCTATGCCCTTTTTACGAATCATTTCAATGAATTATCGAAGGGCCAACGAGATCTTGAGGTGAAGCACATGCTACTGATTATGGAAATTGCGCAAAAGCGAAGCTCACTAGGCCCTGAAGGAATAGCAAAGACCTTGGGTACAATGGCTGTATTTCAAAATACATCATTATTTCAAAATACATCAGTTTCTGATTACCTAAGCATGAAGTTGACGACCAGTAATTTTCAATTCATCAAAGCGACTAGTGAACCATCTAGTGAAATCATTGGATATACCTTTGTACTGAACATCGAACCAAACCCAGGAAAAGGCACCATTTCTGGTTACCTGATGGAATTTGATCGCTATTTTCATGTAACACGCCAGGAGAGATTGTACTAAATCTCCATTCGCCAAGCACCTTTAGCGAGAAAATGGTCGATCGGTATTTTTTCGACATTTTTCACCCACGGCATAGCAAGAATATACCTCTCTTTAAACACTTTGTTACTTTGGTTTGTCATCAGAATCCGCACAGATTTTTTTGATGTAGCAATACGAATTGAACCCAATTCTCGAGCTACCCTTACCTCACGACCTCCAAGATTAACCCGCCAATTCTTTTTTTCAAGGTTGAAGTAATGCCGTTCACTAGGGTGAATCTTTTCGTAATTATCCATGCATGCAATTACTTTGTGAAAGTCTGATTTTCGTGCACGCAGGATTGAAAAAAGTAGAATACTTGCCATCCAAAAACCCTTTTGCGAAACAGTCAATTTAGATAGAACTGGGAAAAGAACTCCCAACACCAATACCACCCAAAAACTCGGAGTAAACCCATAGGCCACAGCTCCGGGAAGCCCCTCCACCCATTCGATAAACCACAACGAAACACCCACCACCAATAGTAAGGCAAGGCCAATCCATTTCGCTGCAAACCACCACCATGATAAGGTGAAAAGCAACAAACCACCGCCTAAAATCAAACCTGAACTCGCCATTAATCCAATATTTGTGAGAATGAAGTAGTTAGGGAATTGATTGAAATAATACAAGGACAGCGGTGTTGTCATCACCTGTGCGGCCAGTCCAATAGCAGTTCCTTGCCATACCTTTTGAAGTATTGGCTGTCGTATGACCCAAAATCGCTCTATTTTCTCATAGAATAAATAGATGCCCAACATGGCGAGAAAGGACAGCTGAAAACCGATATCGAAAACAGTGAGTGGATTCCATAAGACAAGTACAAATGCTGTAAAAAGCAAGGTGTTAATAGGGTCATAATTCCTCCCAGACAGTTGCGCGGCGGATAAAACCGTAAACATGAAAACCGCCCTCAAGACCGAAGGCGAAAGTCCCGTTATTGCAGCGTACCACCACATGACTCCTATCAAGAAAATCAATGCCATTTTCCGAGAAAGCACACCGGAAAACAGGGATAAAATGAACATTAGGATCTGCATGTTAATACTGATATGCAAACCAGAAACAGCTAGAACGTGTAAGGCACCTGTATTTGTAAAACTGTTTCGAATATCTTGATTCAAAAGGGAATTGTCACCCAGTATCAAAGCCAAGGAAATCGCCCTTTCAGCTCCGCTGAGGTGCTTTACAAGTATAGATTTTAAATATTCACGAGATGCCGAAATCCAACGTGAAACAATATTAATTTCAGACCGATCAATCAAAAGCATCTCTCCCTTCGAAACAAAAGCCATGCGTCTTAACCCTTGCCTACTCCAAAATGCTTTAGCATCAAATTCTCCAGGATTCCCCTTGTTTTGAATGGGAAGCAAGCTGGAAACGATCGCTACTTGGTCACCTAGCTGCGGTAAAAACTCATTTTTATGAATCAAGAGCAACACTTTTTCTGGTCGAACACTGATCGATTTTCTGCCCGTTATTGTCACCACCTCTCCAATGGCCTTGTTCCAATCGCCTTTCCCCTTTTTCGATTCGTAGATGCGTATCAATATGATGTCACCCAATTGGTACGATTCCGACAGCGTATTCCCTTCCATTACCCGCATGTGTGTAAGCATGAGAAGACAACCGATCGCACAAAATGAGCAACATGCGACAACAATGAATAACAAGCCCTTAATTCTAAAAAGAAAGAGGATAAATGCCATTAATAAGATGATGATGGCCGTTTGAAAAAAACGATTTGCTAGAGGTAAAAAATCAAACGCGAGTACAACTCCGAACAGAAAGGACAGTGAGATAAACACAAATGGTTGACGAAAGAAGTGCATGGAAGTGGTGGTTTCAGAATACTTCACCATGAAGTAACGGAATTTCAGGTAATTTTCAAAATGTAAAGTCCGGAATTCATCGTGATATCCGACCACATATTCGCGTCAAAATCGCTACATTTGTGGCAATTCAAAGATGTATCATGATCAATATTACACTTCCTGACGGTTCCGTCAGACAGGTTGAGGCCGGAACAAGTTCAATGGACATTGCTAAAAGCATTTCCGAAGGCTTGGCAAGAAATGTCCTAGCAGCAAAAATCAATGGCGAAGTTGTCGATGCTTCACGTGCGATAACAGCAGATAGCACCTTGCAGTTGCTTACCTGGAATGATCAAGATGGTAAGTCAACAATGTGGCACTCCTCTGCCCACCTTATGGCGGAAGCACTAGAATCTTTGTTCCCTGGCATTAAGTTGGCTATCGGTCCACCGGTGACCAATGGTTTCTACTACGACATCGATTTCATGGAACATTCCATCTCTGAAAAAGATTTGGAGCGTATTGAAGCAAAAATGAAAGAATTGGCGAAAGAAAAGAATGAGTTCGTTCGCAAGGAAGTTTCAAAAGCTGATGCAATTGCTTATTTCACGGAAAAAGCAGATCCTTACAAGTTGGAATTGATTGAAAATTTGGAGGATGGATCAATTACGTTCTATACGCAAGGAAACTTCACAGATTTATGCCGTGGACCACACATTCCAGATACTGGATTCATCAAAGCTGTCAAGTTAACAGCAATCGCTGGTGCGTATTGGAAAGGTGATGAAAAAAATAAGATGCTTACACGCATTTATGGAATTACCTTCCCGAAGGCCTCTGAATTGACGGAATACCTTGAAAAAGTGGAAGAGGCGAAGCGCCGTGACCACCGAAAACTAGGGAAAGAACTCGAACTATTTACCTTCTCTCAGAAAGTAGGTCAAGGATTGCCTTTGTGGTTACCAAAAGGTGCTGCGTTGAGAGAGCGTTTAGAGAATTTCCTAAAGAAAGCACAGCGTAAAGCGGGTTACGACCAAGTGATTACCCCTCATATTGGAAATAAAGAATTGTACGTGACTTCTGGTCACTACGCAAAATATGGTGCAGATTCATTTCAACCGATTCGTACTCCGGATCCGAATGAAGAATTCTACTTGAAGCCAATGAACTGTCCTCACCACTGTGAGATCTTCAAGTCAAAACCACGCTCCTACAAAGACCTTCCAGCACGCTTTGCAGAGTTCGGTACTGTTTACCGTTACGAGCAATCTGGTGAATTGCACGGATTGACACGCGTTCGTGGATTTACGCAGGATGATGCACACATCTTCTGCTCACAAGACCAGGTGAAAGATGAATTTAAGAATGTGATCGACATCGTGTTGTATGTTCTTAAAACCTTAGATTTCAACAACTTCAAAGCACAAATTTCATTGCGCGACCCAGCGAATCCAACCAAGTACATAGGAAGCGATGAGAATTGGGAAAAAGCAGAAAGTGCAATCATTGAAGCCGCTGCAGAGAAAAACCTTCCCACAGTTGTTGCTTACGGTGAAGCTGCATTCTATGGTCCAAAGTTGGATTTCATGGTGCAAGATGCCCTAGGTCGTGAATGGCAGTTGGGAACAATCCAGGTAGATTACAATTTACCAGAGCGCTTTGAATTGGAATACACCGGTGCTGACAACCAAAAGCACCGACCAGTAATGATTCACCGTGCGCCATTTGGCTCCATGGAGCGTTTCATTGCCGTTTTGCTCGAACATTGCGCTGGAGATTTCCCACTTTGGCTTGCCACAGAGCAGTTTGCGATTCTGCCGATTTCGGAGAAATACAACGACTATGCAGAAAAAATTTCAGATGTCCTAAATATTTCCGATATTCGCGGGCTTGTTGACGACCGAAATGAAAAGATCGGTAAGAAAATCCGTGACGCGGAGTTGAATAAAATTCCGTTCATGCTGATTGTTGGGGAGAAAGAGGCCGAAAACAATGAGGTTTCTGTTCGCCAGCGTGGATCAGGAGATTTGGGATCAATGAGCATTGCTGATTTCTCGAAATTGGTACAAAAGACAATAGAAGATGAACTTTCATCGAAAGCATAAATAACTGAATGAGAAAAAACACAAGAAAACCGTTCGTAAGAAGAGAAGAAAAAGAAGAGCATAAGATCAACGAGAAAATTGATGCACGCGAAGTGCGTTTGGTTTTTGAAGGGTCTGAGCCGCAGGTCGTTTCGACTTCTGAAGCATTGAAAATGGCTGAAGAACAAGAGCTAGACCTTGTTGAAATTTCGCCAAATGCGGTCCCGCCAGTTTGTAAAATCATGGACTACCGCAAGTTTCTTTACAACCAGAAACGGAAGCAAAAGGAGTTAAAAGCGAAGCAAAGTAAGGTCGTTTTGAAGGAGGTACGTTTCGGACCAAACACCGATGACCATGACTTCAACTTCAAATTGGCTCATGCCCGCAAGTTCTTGGAAGAAGGAAACAAAGTGAAGGCATACGTATTCTTCCGCGGACGAACGATTGTGTTTAAAGACAGAGGTGAGATCCTATTGTTGAAATTCGCGCAAGAATTGGCTGACATCGGTGCTGTAGAACAGTTGCCGAAGTTGGAAGGCAAGCGAATGATCATCATGATCAACCCTAAAAAGAAGTGATACACTTCATGAGAATAGCTATACAGAAATAACATAAAAACGAAGAGAGATGCCTAAAATGAAAACTAAATCCAGTGCAAAGAAGCGATTCACAATCACTGGAAGCGGTAAAATCAAAAGAAAGCATGCGTTTAAAAGTCACATCTTGACAAAGAAGTCGACGAAACGTAAGCGTAATTTGACAGCAGCAGGTTTGGTTCATGAATCAGACGTGTCGAATGTTAAGTTACAATTGTGCATGTAATACATGCCTCGGTTTATTAATTGTTTAACCCGGTAACGAGTACATAAGTTTCCTGAGACAATGGAACACTCCTTATCAAAAAACTAGAAATTATGCCTAGATCAGTAAATCACGTTGCATCAAGAGCTCGTAGAAAGAACTTGATGAAATTGGCCAAAGGATACTTTGGTCGCAGAAAAAATGTCTGGACAGTCGCGAAAAATGCGGTTGAAAAAGGACTCAACTACGCCTACGAAGGTCGTAAGCAAAAGAAAAGAAGTTTCCGTTCACTATGGATTCAGCGTATCAACGCTGGAGCTCGTCAGTACGGAATGAGTTATTCTCAATTCATCGGAGCTGTACACAAAAGTGGAATCGAATTGAACCGTAAGGCGCTTGCAGATTTGGCTTTGAACCACCCTGAAGCATTCAAGGCGGTTGTAGATGCAGTTAAGAAATAATCAGTTAATCGCTGTATAGCTAGAATCCCAGTCGTAAGGCTGGGATTTTTTTTATGGGAAAATCGGGCTTACACCGAAGCAAATCATTGAAATGGTGTGATCCTTAAGACTTGGTCCACATCCCGACCCCGGATTAAAAGACGTAAATCCTAGGTTAAACCCTTCAACCCCAAGTTAAAACTAGGAGCTAGGATGAAACTCATTGAAATAGCATAACATTGGGCAAACGGCTTCATAATGAATACTAAATTGAAAAAACCTGAAACACAGCGAGAAGAAATTGAAAAATGAAAGCGATATTTTTTTAATTCGATTACTTTTGCTTTTCAAATTTGAACTATGTCATTAAGCACGCACAAGGCATCCCTCGCCGGTGTCCTTATCACCATCGGGATTGTTTTCGGAGATATCGGTACTTCACCACTATATGTTTTTCAAGCAA
>JAJTDQ010000015.1 GCA_021300505.1 Cryomorphaceae bacterium | reverse complement strand
CCTCTTGCGCAGGTGTGGTGTTTGTCCAACCTTGCCCGAGGTACTGCGACGTAGTGTCCTCAATGGATAAATAACCATCTTGCTGAGCCATTCCCACCATGAAGGAGGTGATTGTTTTTCCTGCCGATGCCCAATACCATGGAGTTGTTGCCGTGTGTGTTCCAAAATATTTCTCAAGAACGATTTTCCCGTCCTTCAAAAGGATAAAAGCCTTGGTATTGTTGGTGTCCAAGTAGGCATACAGGCTGTCTATTTTCGGTTGACACCATCCCAATGTTTGCGGATGTATGGTATCCCATTGATCACCAACGTTAGGTGGAAAATACAATCCTTGTGCGTTGACTTGGTGGGTCAACAAGATGACAAATGAAAAAATGCAACGTTTAATCATTGAGACTAGCTAATCTTTTTAAATTGAACAGTAAATGTAGTTAATTCTTCATTCGAATTTAAAGTGATTTTCGCGCTATGCTCATGTATCACATTTTGAACAATGCTTAATCCCAGTCCAGTTCCATTTTTTTCTTTTTTAGTCGAAAAGAACTTTTTAAATATATGGTCCTGAATCTCTTGTGGGATCATTTCCCCATTGTTAGAGATAGATACAAGTATATTTCCTTCCTTTTCGAAGCCTTTGATGATTAGCTTTTTGTCTGTTGTTTTTTCCATAGCATCTATGGCATTCTTAATCAGATTAGACCATAATTGGAAAAGTTTGACATCGAAACCTTTTATAATAAGTTGGTCAGCTATGTCAACCTCGAGGTTCACGTTCTTCTTGAATTCGTAATTAAAAATGTTTAATACAATCCGGATATTATCTTTTAAGTTAATCTCTTTCCTTTTGATTCCACTTGATATATCTTTTTTGATGAATGATCTTACATTTTGAACGACATCCGTGGCTTTCGTAACTGAATCTCCTACTGAGGAAAGCATAGAATAGGTAGTTAATACTGTTGATAGTGTCTCAAGGAAGGTTTCCGTATTTTGAAAACGCATAATATTGAAAATCAATTCTTTGTCTTCCCTGTTTATCCTACACTTTACAAAAAGTTCTGCTATTTTTTTTATGTTCAAATGATCAAGTCCAAGATCGTTCTGTAAAAATTCGATCATATCTTTTGATTCACGCATTAATTGCAGTCCACCAACGAAAACTTCAATTTTTCTGTTGCGTGATAGTTCCAACAATAACTTAATTTCCTCATCTGACAGCTTTGGAAATAGTTTGAAAAGTGATTCTAGTGAGTAGCTGATACTTTCAGCCCCAATTTTGATCGCACCTAATGGAGTATTCAAATCATGTGCAATTCCTGCTGAAATCTCACCGATTGTTGCCATTTTTTCTTGTTCTACAATTGTTTTCGATAAATCAAGATTTCGCTTCGTGTTTTCGAGGACTTTCGATTCAAGCGTTGAATTCATCGCTTCAATTTCTTTCTTAGCGTCGCTTAATTCACTAGCAGATAAGTACCTGTTTTCAATGTTAACAAGCATTGTCGCATATAGCTTTAAGAGTTCTATTTCTTGAGGTAAAATTATTCTAGAACTTGGAAAAATTAAAATAAGATCTCCAACAGTATTGTTATCGCGTATTAATGGAATCAATATTCGATTTTGAGCTAAGTGATTACCATTCGGGATATTTTCAGTTGAATTAGCGTTCTCTGACAGCTTGATTTTTTCGGTATCTGCTTGATTCAATGTATCCTGAAGTATACTTCTTTCATCTAACAAATTAATTGTTGAAATAACTTCAACTTGCAGAAATTTCCCAATTTTTTCAATCGATTTCCAAACGATCTCTTTGGTTTCAAGAGGATCAACATTTAAAAAGTCTATGGAAATGTCCATAAGGATTTTCTGTAAATTCGAGATCATGTTAAGTTCTCGTTCTGCATTAACAATCTGCGTAATATTGGCCAAGTAAATTCTAATTTCGTTTTATGATCGAAAAATTCAGAGATATTGCGATTATGAAGATCAGAATCAGATACACCAAGGTTGTCTTTCCACGATTGATTAACCCAAAGCAGATTTCCTTTTTTGTCCAACGTATGAATCATTTCAGATGAATTATCCAAAATATCTCTCAATTGCTTCTCTCGCTCTTCAAGTTCCAACGATGCTTCTTTGATTGGAGTGATGTCTGTTTCAACGGCGATATAACCATAAAGATCATCACTTTCATTGAAAAGGGGAACAATATTTAAATCTAGCCAATAATCCCTCCCATCTTTTGAACGATTGAGAACTTCGCAGTTAACCCTTTCATTTTCATCGAGTTTTTCGCGAATAAAGTCTATTGTTTTAGGATTAGTTTTTTCACATTGAAACATTTTAGGCGTGTTACCTATAATCTCATCACGGCTGTAACCAGTAATTTTCAATGTACTTTCGTTAACCCAAATTATTTTTCGGTAGGCATCTGTAATTATGACACAATTGGAGGTGTTCTGAGCAACCAATGATAATTTTTTAATCTCGTTTTCATAGCTCTTTCGTTCAGTAATGTCCTGTAATAATCCACTAATCATAAGATTAGTCGAATGAACATCTCTTTTTATTAATCCACTTATCGAAAGCCAAAATGAATTGCCACTCGTGCTGATTAAGCAAAATTCATTTTTAAAGTTTGACCCCTCACTTGGGTGATCAATAAGAGAGGAAAATGAAAGGTAATCATCCTTGTGGACGAATGTTTTTAGTGTTTCCAATGAAAGACTCTCGGATTGATCGATTTCCAACAGCTTGAATAGAAGCTCGGGGAATTTGCCTGTACCAGAATTGACATTCATAGTATAATTCGCAAGTGAAGCAGCCCTTTGTGATTCGATAAGATCATCTGTTGCTTGCTCGAGTTCTTTCGTTCGAAGTTTTATCTCGTGCTCCAATCCATCATATAATTCCTTATTTTGATTCCGTTGTTCAATGAGTTTTTGTTGCAGATCATAAATGGATTGCCCTAACTTACCGATTTCATCACGAGTAAATTGATGCAATGGAAAGTTATTGAAATTTTCAACCCGCATATCCTCGGTGATCTTTACGAGTTGATTCAAGGGCCGAGTTATTCGTCTTGCAATTGCTACATAACTAATAAACGTTAAAAAGAATATGATGAGAGTAGAAAAGTATATCGGTCGGTTAAGTGCAGAAAGCTCTTCGGACATTTTCCGTTTAGACGCGGCAATTAATATGTATCCATGAAATTCATTACTAGAGAATTTGCTGCGTTGGTAAATGTATTTTTCCGATTTTTTCGTTAAGATTTCTTTTTCAGGAAGGATAGGATAACTTGTAAAAACCCTTTCGGTCAAACCTTCTCGCACGACAATGGCAATGAATTCAAAATCCTTTCTTCCAGACGCAAAGTCGAGTGTCTTTTTGAGACCTTGAAAGTTATCTTCACTTAATGAAAGTTCGACACCTAATCCAACCGTTTTCGCTAATTCCTTGAGTTCGTTGTTTTTATTTTTAATATAAAAGTCTTCTTGTTTTTTTGGATAGTATAAATTAAATGCAATCGTGATAATCAAGAATAAAACCGTAAAGGGTAACCAAATTTGAATAGAAAGGCCTCTAAGCATGATTGTTCTCTAATTGATAATATTAATTTTTAGACTCTTAGGGTAATCGACGCCTTCATGGATCACACCTATTGAACCTGGATTTTTTTGAACAAAAATGATGATTTCTTCGTCGGTGTCTAAGAAAATTGGTGGATTTGCTCTTCCTTGAAAAACCAAGGACAACCAAAATTTTTGCATGCCTTTGACCGTTGTTCCGTAAAACACTTTTGCTGTTAGTGCGGCTGACTCGTTTTTTTGAGAAGGGAGCACGATTTTAACGGTAACATTGTTGTTCCAAGAATCTAAACGGCCTTTTAATACATTTATTAACGTGGTTTTCTTCAAAGAAACAGTACCAATGTTGTTTCCGATAATCACCAAATTATTCATGTCACCATTTTGTGCTATTGTAGACTGAGATAGCAGTGTTAGCAGTGAAATAAAGAGTAGAGATCGTATTTTCATGATAGACAATTTAAAACCCATATGCGAACTGTACTCTGAATGAGAAACGCTGTACATGAGAATGGTCTTCATGTTGATGCAAGGAAGTCAGGTATTCCACTTGTGTCTTAAGGCTCAGTAAATGGTTAAATTCATGACGATAACCTAGACAGAGTTTTAATAGATCGAAAGGGTGGACATAGAGGTCATTTTCAGCTATGTTAATGAAGTCTGCAACCATGTAGGGAATTGAATTGTCAGTCACTCTGTAGCCAAGGTAGGAGAAGTTAGACCAATTATTAGCTGCACCTAACGAGTCGGTGAATGTTCTATTGTACGATGCTTCATTCAAAAGTTCTAGTCGATTGCCAAAATAGGAAAGAGAAGCACTTGTAAGATTTAAAGTCATTGGCCCCGTATATGTTTCTCCTTCGTAATGCGGATACACTGTTGAGTGACCGCTGTGGGTTCCCGGATTATGACTTTTTGTCTTTTCGTAGAAATGTGACATGCCCAGTCTAAAGTTTTCAAATGGCTTTATATGAAATGCCGCAGTATATGAAAAGTCAATCCCAGTATTGATTCCATCGGTACTGTTGATTCCATTTCCAACGACAAGGTCATATCCAAAATTCCACTTCCCTAGATTTTGGCCTTGAATCTGCAAACCCAGTGTATGCAAAGGTATGATGTAACTAAATGCCAAAGGGCGATCTATTGTTGGAAAAAATAACCGGCCATGATGATAGCTATCGTTCCAATAGTTCACCGGTGTATGGATTTTACCAACAATCAAATTATGATTTTTATAATAGTTGAATTTTAGTAATGATCTCTCTATACTTGGTAAAAATGATGTTGCTGATTTACCATTGAATCGAATCACATATTCTCCTAAAAATGAAATCCTTTTACTCAATTTAGAATTGACAAAAAAGTCATGTTCGCCGATGGCAAAAGCAGCATTTGTAGCATCGGAATAATCTGCGATAAACTCTAAATGGCCGAATCCATTGAACTGAGTTTCAATTTTTTGTCCATTCACGGTTACTGAAAGAATAGTCATAAAAAGAATCACGAGGAAGTGACTCTTTCTTTTTACAGAGTATTTCATGGCTTTTTAAGTATTAAATCACGATCCTCCAGAAATGGAATTATAGCTTTAATTAGATCTTCTTCATTCCATGGTTTTGGAATAAATGAGTCCAGAAGATTATCATTTACAAGGTCGTCGACCTGAATTGCATTCGCCTGCCCAGACAACATGATACATTTCATCTCGGGATGATTAATTTTAATGTTTCTTATTAGTTCGGCACCATTCATTTCCGGCATTTGGTAGTCAACAACAATGAAAATTATATCGATATCCTCCCCAATCAAATCGTCAATACTTTCAAGTGCTTTAATCGGGCTGGTAAAAAACTCAATTAAAGTGCATTCTTCATCTACATACTTCTGTAGTTGAAAACTAATCATCTGAAGTATAGTCGGGTCATCATCCACGCAAACTATTGCGTATTTAAGTTTATCCATGGATTAAAATTGTATCATTCGTTTAATTGAACACATTGTTATTGAACTGAAGTGTGGCATTTCAAAAGTGATGAACTCACCTTGAAACATAATATCTCGTTCTATATTTATTTTTTTGGAGGAAGAAAATTTATCCACAGTTGAGTTTTTGATGTCTTTAGACACTAATTCTACTTGATTATCAAAGCCTTTAGCGCTGGGCAGTGTAAATTTCATCAAAGAAAGGTAAGGAAATTTCGTTGATTTCTGCACAAAACAATGATAAAGAAGAAAAACTTCCACTAAACCCTTCGATAAAAGACAAAGTTTTTTCGCTCCTTGATTTTCGAAGTACAATGGACGGAAAGACAATAGACTGGTGCATTCTTCGGTCGCTCTCTGTTTTCACTCTCGCTCTGAATTCGGTGTGTGTGATAAGGTCTAAATGATTATAGACTCAAAAATAGAAAGACTTGATTGTCCTTCGTATTTTGAAACATCCAATTACAAAGCATCAAATTCTGAATCGCCTATGGCGTCAAATTGCGCAGCAATTAAATTCTAAATTGGACAATGGACCTCGCCTCGGCGGACAAGGCGCTTCGCTGAAGGAGCATAGAACATAGACTTGATCTTTCTTCGCTCCTGTTATGATTTCTTCAAATTCCCGAAGGGAACAAATTTTCAATTGCGTAGCAACAAATTCTGAATCGCCTATGGCGTCAAATTTGCGCAGCATCAAATTCTTAATTGGACAATGGTCCTTATTCGCTCTTTGAGCTTCGAAGTACAAGGTACAAAGGAATGATGTATGCTTCGGTCGCTCTCCATTCTCACTCTCACTCTGAATTCGGTGGCATGCGATAGCATTTTCAATGCCGCCGAATTTTGTATCTTAGCAAGGTGACGCAAATCAGTACAGAACGGATACATCAATTGCTCGTAGATGCGAGTCAATTCAACGCGTCTGATTTATTGGTCAACCTAGAACGAGGCGTGGCAATGGAGTTAAATGACACTTCAATTACACAAGACTTTCCCTTTTCAGGAATCATTAAATCTCTTGTACAACAGGCAACGAAAACACGTCGTGAACAAGGAATTTTCCCTTTGAGTATTGCGCAGGGTCACATTTCTTGGAAGGTGAATGACAGTATTGTGAATTCTCCATTGTGGATTCTGCCGGTGGATGTTGTGATCAATAAAGTCAATGAAACAGTTCGACTTCAGTTTGATACAGAAAATGGTTTTGTCAATCCATTTGTAAAAATTCGCCTGAAGAATGTTTTTCAAGTGGATTGTGACCAATGCACATCATTGGAGAATTTGGCAGCTCTGTTGCGAAATGCTGGTTTCCTTGAAGTGCAAGAAACACCCCATTTCCTTGGAAATTTTCACCATCATCGCTTTGAAATCATTCGTGAACTAGAGGAACTTGCTTCTTTATCGTTGAATGATGCCTTGAAACAACTCTTGGGTGATACGGCGCAAGATTTAGTCTCTCCCTTTGTGCTGAATAAAGCGCTCCTTTTTCCTGCCGATCCAGACCAGTTGAAGGTTTTAAAATCCATAGAAACAGGACATGTAGTGGTTCAGGGTCCACCAGGAACAGGAAAATCACAGGTCTTATCCAACCTCGTAGCGAAGCTCCTTTTGGATCGCTTTTCTGTTCTTGTAGTTTCAGAAAAACGTGTGGCGCTAGAGGTCATTCAACGAAAATTGAATGCCTTTGGACTTGGACACCTATGTTTTATCTCCACTTCCGAAACCATTTCGAAAGATGTACTCGCTGAATTGAAATCCGCTTGGCTTCGACTTGAGTCGTTCACACCAAACTCTGAAAATCCGCTGTTCCTTTCTGAACAATACCTGCATCAACTGCAACTGCAACTCGATTTGTTGAATTCGGAAACATTGATTGGCGGAGTGAATTATGCCACTTTTCACGCGATAGCAAGTAAACACAAGTTCGAGCATTTACCATATGTAAGCGATTTGCCAACAATGGATGAGTGGATTGAACACAAGGGTACGATTGAAAATTTATATCAACACAAGCTGACCAACGTTGTATCAACGCTGCAACGCTTTGTGTTGAATGGTGGTGCTTTACACGTCTTGGATCAGCACATTGAGAAATGGATCAAGGAACTGTCACGACTGAATAGACTCTTTTCGATTGTCTCTTGGATAGATCTGCATAGTGCGATGAAAAAGGCCGCACTTTGTCAACAATTTGAGGGTGAGTCATTCCGAAAATATGCACCAATTTTAAGTGCAGGATCGAAAGAACAAAAACGCTTTTTGAAGTTGCGAAAAAACTATTTGCAGCAGCAAATTACCCTCGCCTCAATGACTGGTGAAAAAGTCAATTGGAAGCTTATTCCCACCCTGACCGAGACCGAGCGTTTGACAGAATTGGCGAAGGATACCTCTTTTTTTGGGCGAAAGCGCTTCCGTTCTCAATGGAAAAAAATAGCAACAATTCCCGTTGAAGGAGCCCTTGAAGCATTGAATAAATGGCGCCAATTTTTACATCATGAAGCTTCTATAGCGCAGATAAAAATCGAATTCTGCGAAATAGGTGTATTTGACGTGGAAAATGAGTTGGAATTGATTCATTTGCAAATTCAACATTTCACAGAAGAATCTCTTTCCGATTGGATGAAAATCCCATCAGAGCACCGTCAAGTTTTGGCGCAAGAAAATTCCTCACTCCATACTTTATTCAGTGATCTTCGCAATCATTTTAGATGGATAGAAAATTCACAAATCGCTGAAGTAATCTCCGAAATTTCTGGACAGCTTTCAGAAATTCTCGCGCAACAAAAAGACTTAAAAAATGTCTCGGACGCCTTGTTGCGAAACCTGAATAATTACGCCACTTTCGAAAGCTATGAAGCTGCGATTTGCAAATGCAATTACACGCGATTGGTAGCACAGTTTCCACAATTTGAGAATTTTTCTGATGATAGAATTCGCGAAAAATGTGAAACCATCATCACTGAACAAGACACCGAAGCTGTTCAATTTGCACAGTTAATAGAACGGAGACAGTTCGATCTGTTTATGCACTACCAGCGCATCCTTCAAACCACTTCTTCCAAGTTGTCTCAAGAAGAGAAAGCCTTGAAGGCACAATTAAAAAAAGGGAAGTCCATTTTGGTGAAGGAGTTCGGGAAGTCGAGAAACTATCCATCATTGCGGGAGTTGTTTGCCTCTGAAGCACGAATTTGGATTCAGCTGATTAAACCTCTTTGGTTGAGTAACCCAGCCCAAGTGGCAAAATGTTTTCCACTTCAGCAAGGCTTATTTGATGCCGCGATTTTCGATGAAGCCAGTCAGATTCCGCTGCAGAATGCCGTGGGCACAATCCAACGTTCGGGTAGAATCCTCGTTGCAGGGGATGAGCAACAAATGGGCCCATCGACCTATTTTAAGTCCCAATCAGAAGAGACCATAGATCTTTTACACCAGGCTTCTTTTCATTGGAAAAATGTGTTATTGCGGCACCACTACCGCAGTGAACATCCAGAATTGATTTGTTTCTCAAACCGAAATTTCTATAATAATGAGTTGATTGCCTTTCCATCGGCAAAAGCAACATCAGCACCGATTCGTCTGCATTATTGTGCGCAAGGTGTTTATGATGATCGGCAAAATCAAGTGGAAGCCCAGGAAGTTGCAAAATTGTTAGAAGTAGCCCTTTTTGAAGAGGAACATTTGGGAGTGGTTGCATTCTCCGAAACACAACTTGCGGCGATTTTTTCGTCCTTATCCCCTCAATGTTCAATAATCCTGGAACAACGGATCATGGAAGGAACTGCTTTTTTTAAAGCACTAGAAAATGTTCAAGGCGAGGAATGTGACCGCTTGATTATCAGTCTTGGTTACGGACGAAATGTGGATGGTGAATTTCATATGCGTTTCGGCCCACTCAACACTAAAAATGGATCAAAACGCTTGAATGTATTGCTTACGCGTGCGAAACGAAGCATCGATTTCGTTTCATCTGTGCAGTCTTCGGATTTCAAAATTTCCGACAACGAGGCTCTGGATTTGTTACGCCGATTTTTAGCCCATATCGAAATGGAATTTCTTCCAGAAGCATCATTGGATTTCCCGATGAACCTAAGTCCACAGGTGAACAAAAACACATTGTCTTTTAGTCAGATTTACCAAAAAATTTCAGATGCACATGAGCTCGTAACCCTAACGAGAGTGCTTGAAAATAGAGGATGGAAGGTACTGTTTACGGATTAATGGGCGTCTAACCAATTCGCACCAGAACCAACTTCAACCTCCAATGGAACTCCAACTTCAACGGCATGTTCCATACTTTCCTTTACCAGTGCTTTCACCACCTCAACTTCATCTGTAGGCACATCAAACACCAATTCATCGTGTACTTGTAGAATCATACGCGTCTTTAGATGGTGATTTTTCAATGCATTGTGTACGCGAATCATCGCCATTTTAATGATGTCAGCAGCTGAACCTTGAATAGGAGCATTGACGGCATTTCGCTCAGCAAAGCCACGAACAACGGCATTGGCTGAATTGATGTCTGGCAGGTAACGTCGGCGTTTCATGATGGTTTCGACATACCCATCGTCACGGGCATCCACCATCACACGATCCATATAGGATTTGAGTGCGCCGAACTGCTCAAAATAGCTGTCGATGATAGATTTTGCTTCCGTTCTTGAGATATTTAAACTCTGTGCCAATCCAAATGCGGACTGGCCATAGATGATTCCAAAGTTGACCGCTTTTGCAGCACTTCGTTGCTCACGCGTAACCTCCTCCATCGGGATATTGAATACTTTGGAAGCGGTCGCAGTATGGATGTCGTGTCCACTTCTAAACGCTTCAATCATTTGTATATCGCCACTCAAGGCAGCAATAATGCGCAATTCAATTTGCGAGTAATCCGCTGAAATCAAGATATGATTCGCATCACGTGGGATGAAAGTCTTACGAATTTCACGTCCTTTTTCCGTACGAATCGGAATATTCTGAAGGTTCGGATTGTTCGAACTTAGTCGTCCGGTTGCTGTCACCGTCTGCATGAAGTTGGTGTGAATTCGTCCATCGACACGGTCAGTCAATGTTGGCAACGGATCCACATAGGTGCTTTTCAACTTGCGCAACTGACGGTATTCCAATATCATCGGGATGATTGGATGTGCTTTTTCTAACTTGACCAATACATCCTCTGATGTGGCATATTGACCAGTTTTCGTTTTCTTCGCTTTGGGATCAATTTTTAAGTAGTCGAAAAGCACTTCACCCAGCTGTTTTGGAGAATCCACATTGAAATTTGTTCCTGCGGCGTCGCGAATTGATTTCTCCAGAATCACCAAGTGTTTCTCTAAATCGGCGGAATAGTCGTTGAGCGCCTGAACATCAATTGCAATGCCTTCTTGCTCCATGTCTTTCAATACTTCAACAAGTGGCATTTCCATAGTGTAAAACAACTCCTTCAAGTGTTCTTTTTGAATTTCTGGCTCAAACGTCTTCTTCAGTTGTAGGGTAATGTCTGCATCCTCACACGCATAATCAGAGATTTCTTCAGGCTTTAAATCACCCATGTTTCCTTGACCTTTCCCTTTTTTACCGATCAATGTTTCGATGGAAATAGGTTGGTATTTCAAGTAGAATTCCGCTAAGAAGTCCATGCCCTGCTTTGATTCTGGGTTAATCAAATAATGGGCAATCATGGTGTCGAATGTTGGTGCAGCCACATGAATTCCGTAACGGTTTAGCACCTTTAAATCGTATTTTATGTTGTGTGCAATTTTTTCAATTGAGGTCGAATGGAAGAATGGCTCGAACTCTTTAACGATGGACTTTGCTTCTTCGAACTCTTTTGGTACGGCAACGTAAAATGCTTCACGCGCTTTATATGAAAACGACATTCCTACCAAATCGGCATGTAAAGCATCGAGATCCGTTGTCTCCGTATCAAAACACACCTCTTTTTGCTGAAGAAGGATTTCCAAAAGCTCTTTACGTTCCTCTGGAGAAGTGATGAGATGATAACTTGGCTTCTCTGTAGCAATCGTTTTATAGTCTGCGGTCGGTGTTGGATCTTGATCAACGAGCATGCTTTGCACACCAAACAAATCGAGCTGTGCGCTATCCCCCTTGTTTTTAGACGCTGGAGCTGCCGAAGCTGTAACCACAATTTCTTCACCGATGACGCGGCGGGCAAGGTTTCGAAACTCAAGGTCTGTAAAGACATCCTTCACTTTTTCAGCATCCACATCACACATGATCAATGCCTCCTCATCGAAGTCTACCTCAAGATCGGTAATGATCGTCGCCAACATTTTGGACACACGTCCTTGGTCGGCGAAGTTGATGACATTTTCTTGTTGCTTCCCCTTCAATTCGTGTGCATTCTCGAGCAAAGCCTCCATCGAACCGTACTTCTGAATCAAGGCCTTCGCAGTTTTTTCACCAATACCTGGAATACCTGGAATGTTATCGGCTGAATCACCCCACAACCCAAGGATATCGATTACCTGCATTGGGTTTTCAACTTCAAATTTCTCGCACACCTCCTTGACACCGAGAATTTCGGGTGGATTCCCCATTCTTCCTGGCTTGTAGATAAATGTATTTTCTGACACCAACTGACCATAATCCTTATCAGGTGTCATCATGTACGTGGTATATCCCTTTGTTTCGGCAATCTTTGCGATGGTGCCGATCACGTCATCCGCCTCGTAGCCGCATGTCCTCGCGATGTGCCTTGTACGCTTCAAAATCTGCAATGCGGTGCACTGAACCACCTGGCGGATCGAAAACCACTGCAAGATGGGTTGGCTTCTCCGTTTTGATGATGTCGATCAGCACATTGGTAAAGCCAAAGGCTGCAGAGGTATTCTGACCTTTGGAATTGATTCGGGGATTTTTTGCGAATGCAAAGTACGCGCGATAAATCAACGCATAAGCATCGAGCAAGAAGAGTTTTTTGTCAACGGATTTTGAAATCATTGTTTTCCCGAATTAATTGAATTGCAGAGTACAAAACTATTTTAAAATTTCTGTTTGGCACATGAATGTACGGGAAAGGTCAAGAAGATTTCACTTTTCTTTACCGACCTTGAACTCTACATGATTGGTGGCTGCTATTTTAGACTCGCGCTGTGTGCTGCTGATGATGTCCCGAACGAGCAATGTCAACTCACTCGCACGTACCTTAATGTCGTCACACTCATTCTCTCTGAGGTAATCCGTTTCAATCAATAAATCAAGCCAGTAGCCTGTTTCGGCGCATTCTTTCTGGGCTTCATACAATTTGCGGATGGACTCAGCTTTGGACTGGGCGTTGCTGGATTCACGCAATTTTGCACCTACGGAAGTGCCGGCATGCATGAGTTGTTGACTTAAGGTGTACTCGTTGCGGTAATGCAAAACCTTACAAAGGTTGATGATGCCAACGGAAAATTCAAATGACTTTGCAATAAGGGGTGTGTCTTTCATGATGAGGTGGTTTCATTAATTCACCTCAAGTTAAGACTTTAATATTAAAAATCAAATTGATAACGGAATTAATTGAAGATCAGCTCCAGCTTGTTCCTTCTTTTCCGTCTTTCACAACAATCCCTGCAGCTGCCAATCCATCGCGAATTCGATCGGAGGTCGTCCAATCTTTATTTTCACGGGCATGTTGTCGCAATTCAAGAACAAGATCCATCACAGGAGCAAGTTTTGAATCACTGTTTCCACCACCCGTATTGAGACCAAGGACATCATGCACAAATCCATTCAATTCATTGCGGAGCAAAGTCAAGTCAGCGGCAGTGATGGCCTCTTTTCCGTCGTTGATCAAGTTGATATAGCGCACCGCTTCAAACAAGTTTGCAATTAAAATTGGCGCATTGAAATCGTCATCCATGGCCGCATAGAAGGAATCAACAAGTACTTGAACATCAAATGAAGAGTTTGCTCCAGTATTGATTTTCTCCGTCAAGGACAAAGCGTCACACAATCGAGCAAATCCTTTTTCTGCAGCATTCAATGAGTCTTCAGAAAGGTCTAAGTTGCTGCGGTAATGTGCTTGCATCATGCAAAAACGAATCACATCTGGTGCAAAGGGCTTTGTAAACAAGGCGGTTGTCCCATCTACGATTTCTTTTGGTAAGAAATAGTTTCCGAAGGACTTACTCATTTTCTGACCATTCACATTGAGCATATTTGCATGCATCCAGTACTTCGCAGGATTGCAGCCCAATGATCCACAGTTTTGTGCAATTTCGTCTTCGTGGTGCGGAAACTTGAGGTCCATACCGCCACCGTGAATATCGAAATGGGAGCCGAGGTATTTCGTGCTCATCGCTGTACATTCGATATGCCACCCAGGATTTCCATCACCCCATGGTGAACGCCATACTTGCATATCGTCTGGATTGGCTTTTTTCCAAAGTGCGAAGTCAGCGAAAAACTGTTTTTCATCCTGAGCATTCAAGGTTCGCGTCTCTTCCGCCAATTCATCAACCTTGCGTCCACTCAAAATTCCGTATTCGAATTTCTCGCTGTACTTTCTTACATCAAAATACACTGATCCATTCACCACATAGGCAAAGCCGTTGGCGATAATCTGTTCAATATGCTCGATTTGCTCCTGAATGTGTTGCGTTGCAGCAGGCTCAATGCTTGGAGGCAATAAATTGTACAAGCGCTGCAATTCTTGAAACTTCACGTTGAACTTGTACACGATTTCCAAGGATTGCACTTGCTCAAGCCGTGCTGCTTTTCCAATATTATCTTCGGTATTTCCCGCGCTATTTGTGATGTGTCCCGCATCGGTGATGTTTCGGACATACTTTACCTGGTATCCCACATATAGAAGGTAACGGTAGATCATGTCAAAATTCATGAACGTACGCATATTCCCCATGTGTGGCTCACTGTACAATGTCGGCCCACAGACGTACATACCAACACGGCCATCGTGAATGGGTTCAAAGTGCTCTTTTTGGCCTGAAAGGCTATTGTAAATGCTTAGTTTGCCCTGCCGATTGTTCATTGTGTGGGATTTTAAGACAAAAGTAGTGTTTAGTATTAGAATTAAGGATTTGATCCTCGCGGAATTTGATGCCAAAGGCAATTTGATGCCTGCGGCAATTAGCGAAGCAATCAAATCGTGAATTGCGAAGTATCAAATTATAAATTACGAATTACGAATTACGAGTTGGGACCGTGAGTTACGAATTGCGTGTTACGAGTTATTCACGAGTCTTTTGTCCTTTGTCCTTCAGCGAAGCGGTCTTTTGTCCTTTAAGTAACAAAAGTCACCTTATTACTCTTTCAAAGTCCTTACTTTCGTCAAACCAAATTAAAGAATCATGAAAAAAACACATTTACTAAGCCTAGTTATTCTGCTCGTTGCGTTCTTTCAGTCATGCAATTCAAATTCTCAATCTTCGAATACAGTTCAGAATATCGATCAAGCAGAGATGCTCAAGTTGATGAAGGATCCGAACGTTGTGGTGCTTGATGTGCGCACACCAATGGAGGTGAGTGGCGGATTTATCGATGGTGCGACATTGTTCATTGATTTCTACAGCAGTGACTTCAAAACGCAGATTGCTAAACTCGATAAATCGAAGAAGTATATCGTCTATTGTCATGCGGGTGGACGTAGCGCCGAAGCAGCAGATCTATTGATTAAAAAAGGCTTTAAAAACGTCTATAATCTTGAAGGAGGAATCTCCAGCTGGACAGGCAAAATAAAGCGTTAAATTAAATATAAAAAATAAATCGGTTCTGATTTTAGGATTGACACACGCTGTCTTTCCAGCATCGCCTCAAAAGATACAGAAATCTACCCCCCCCATACAAATTATCATTACCCCTCCAATTCTTTTAATATCGCATTCACATCCTCCTCCGCGGAAGTCAGTTTATGCTTACAGATTTTGATCAATTCAGCTGCGCGCTTTACTTTCACTGCCAGGTCGTCGACAGTAATTTCCCCATCTTCCATGTCTGCAACGATTTGCTGCAATTCATCAAATGCCGCTGTGTAAGTCATCTCATTTTCCATGTATTTTCTTTTTAGTCACTGTTGATTCTATTTCCAAATCAAATGATTGTGTTTTGATGATGGTGCCCTCCTCGATGTTCGTTTTAGCATTCACCGTATGGCCATCAACTGTGGTGATCGAATAGCCACGTCGCAGCACATTCACCGGATCCATGAGGCGCACCAAGTTTTCCTTTTGATTGACCAGATTCATCGCATTCGAAAGCGCAGAAGTCGAGCGTTGCTTCAAGTCTCCAGGCACGGCATTCACAGCTTCTTTTCCTTGTTCAATTACCAATCGCGCTGCCCGACTGAGTTCCTTGTTTGAGAAATCCATCAATTGTCTGTGTCGTCGGACCATGCCTTGCGCATTCGATCGGTAGGCATCACTGATCTTGTGCAACTGGTTTTTATTGGCTTCACTACAGCGTCTCACTGCATTGCGGAAAAGCCGTGTTTCATTGGTAAAGTGTAAACCCGTTGTTTCCAAGAGTTGACGTGCACCAGAGGAAATTTGATCTTGCGCATTCAAAACAGGAACAGCAAAGGCATCAAACGCTTCAAGGAGAAAGTCAGCCAGTTCGGTGGGAGTGATGGCATTGCGAAAGGCCACCATTTCGGCGACCGTCATGTTTGTCGAGTGACCAATGCCTGTTAAAATTGGTAAGGGGAAGGTCGCAATCGACTTGCAGAGCGAAAAATTGTTGTAACACGACATTCCCACTTCACCACCACCACCACGAACGATGACCACCACATCGAAGTGCTTCTTCACACGTTCGATTTTTTTCAATTGTTCTTGGATAGATGTCACCGCCAAGTCACCTTGCAGGTAGGCGGGGAACAACATTGTGAACAGACGGTATCCGCGTGAGTTTTGATCCAACACCTGCATGAAGTCCGAAAGTCCCTTGCTTTGATCCGCAGAAATTACGGCAACTCTTTTGGGCAAAAGGGGAAAATCGAGGAATTGGTTTTTATTCAGAATGCCTTCCGCCTGAAGCTTTTTCAACGTTTCCTGACGTTCCTTCTGCAATTCACCCAGCGAGTAGCTTGGGTCAATGTCCAACACCTGAAGACTTAGTCCGTACGTTTCATGAAACACAATTTTCACTTGCATCAAGAGCGTAGTTCCTTCTTTAAGAGGTTCCTTCACCACCTCCGCAAATTGCTTTTGTATGCGTTGTAGATTCTGACTCCAAATGGTTGCTCCAATCTGTGCTACGATACGATCATCTTCCTTCTGCACCAATTCAGGAAAAGCATGACCACTGGGAAAGCGGTTAAGTTTATGCATCTCCGCCTTCACCCAATACAACTGCTGGTAGCGTTCCTCTAAGGTCTTTCGAATGGAGGAAACCACTTGCTTCAGCGTGAAAATTTGGCGCGTGTCTGACATGAGGGAATGAAGATAGGGATTTTTCTTAACGAATCTTCCCCTCTTAGTGGGCCAAAGGTCTCAAATATCTAACTTGTTGATTGATTTAAAAGAAGTAATTGAAGTGTGAGGTTGAGTCCCGAAGTATCGGGACAAGTTGTGGGAGCGAATAAAAACAGAGTGGAGCTTCAACGCTCTCGCACTTCACTTTTTGCCCTGAGTATATCGAAGGGTCACTCTGTTTTGGTGGGCTAAGGTCTGAAATATCGCACTTGGTGAAGGATTAAAAAGAAGTAGCTGAAGTGTGAGGTTGAGAGCGGGAGCGAAGAAAAACTAGAGTGGAGGAATGAAGAGATGCGGAAAACTAGTATTACCTCACCACCAATGGCAACACCTTGCCCCCAACTCCATCGCTAATGCGCAATTGATACGTGCCACTCGCGAGGTTTGTCAATGGGATGGTAACGATGTTGATTCCTTCAGCACCATTGATCGTGGAATGTGAGATCACTTTACCGCTTAGATCACAGACGTCCACTGATAGAGGAGTTGCCAAAGGCAATGTAAAGCGCACGTTGGCCTCATTTTCAGCTGGATTAGGATACACGGAAAGTTCAGCAAGTCCCAATTCATTCGCGAGTCCTAAAACAAGTTCATCCGATGGTGCGCCTGGATAAATGTTGATGTCGTCGATGAAGAAGTTGTTTCCCCCATTTCCTTCGAATCGAAATTTAAAGCGGAAATTCTCCACGAAAAAGTCGGTTGTGATGTTGGTCATGTGGACTGTTACCCAGTCGCTCGGGAAGGATGGTGTCCAATTGGACGTAGCCACAAAAGGGGATAAATTGTCTCCGTGAATTGTTCTTCTTTGCACCCAAGAGTCACCGCAGTTTTTGCTGATGTATACCTTTAACCATTCATCATTGGACAAATTGCGTTTGCGGTATGCATAGCGGAAACTTAAGGTTACAGTGCCAGTTGATGGAATGGAAGAAAGATCAACAGACGATGAAATCAACTCGTCAACATTACTACCCGATTGTCCGAAGTTATTTAAACGAGTGGATTGATTCCCAGTATATGCGGCGCCAGGCTCAAGCTGAAAGCCGTTATTTCCACCTGGATTGTTGATCGTCCAAAATGGTTCATTTGCAAGATTGGTGATGGATTCAAATCCTTCCCAAAATGGCAATGCTTGTGCACTTGGAAGCACGGTGATGAAAGATGTTTTCTCTTCTGTTGCTGTGTTTGTTCCATCGCTCACGGTCAAGGCAATAGTATAAAAACCAGGAGAATAGAAGCGAATAGAAGGATTTTGTGTTGTGCTTGAACTTCCTAAACAAAAGTCCCAATCTGTCCCTTGAATTCCTGGTGATACATTCCAGTTCCATGACGTAGGATTGTGAAAGCTTCTATCATTGAAAATCACTGAATCACCTGGACACATGCTTGTGGTCGATGCATCAAAATCTGATTTACAAAGTATCTGTGGGTTGTTTAAACCAGTCGCAATGATGTTCGCTGGGGTAATCATCGCAGCCATAAAGTTGATGTCAATGAAGTTTTGTGACATGATTCCTATTTGATCATTAGAAAACATGTTCTGGCAGGAATTGTAGCTCATGTAATTTTCGATTTGGTCCAAGGCATCAAATCCATAGGAGTCATTCAGAGGTACTTCATTACACGAATTCAGCGCTACCTGACAACCCCAGTAGGATTGCTGCTGCGGAGGTGTGTCACAACAATAGTCACCTGCCTGATTACAGGCATCAGTATGACAGCCATCTGTACCGTTCCAGCCTGCATCAAAGATATGTTGAAGACCGAGCAAGTGACCCATTTCGTGTGTCAGGGTGCGTCCATCCGCTGTAGAGGCCGTCTCTATAGTCCCAAATGCATCGTGACGAATCAAGATCCCGTAGTTCTCACCATTCGGAAAGTACGGGAGGTAAGCATAACCTAAGATGATTCCTGTTCCGCCACCAGCAATCGAGTTCACCACCCAGATATTGAGGTACTTATCCATTGGCCATTGGTCTGAGCCTCCATTGGCTGCATACTTACACGCATCATCTGCGTTGTAGGTGAGTCCTGGGGCATTTACCCTTACGATACCATTGGTGCAATTGCCGTTCGGATCAATTTGAGCCAAGCGAAATTTTACATCCATCAATCCTGCCTGCGAAGCAAAAGGTGCTGTAGGCGTGTTGCGCGTATTGCTCGCATCCGAATTTTGACGGTTGTAATCGGAATTCAATACTGCTAAGGCGTCAAAGATTTGTTCATCGGATATGTTTCCAACACCATTGTCATGTATGATGTGCACAACGACAGGGACATTAATGGTTGATTTAGGCAGTTCCCCATCTCCATTGGCGGCATGCGTCAAACCTTGGTGCATGCGCTGCTCAAAATCTGGGTATTGCGCCTTTAACTGTTGAAGAATCAGATCTGTTCCACACGTCTTTTCTTGTTGCGCGAAAGATATTCCTCCGATCATTAGAGCTACTATTCCTACAATAAATCTCATATTTCTTCCATTAAAAAAGGGCCTTCTCACGAAGACCCTTATATTTTAACCTATTCTTTTTATTTCACTACAAACTGCATCGTTTGTTGAACATCTCCGAGTATTAACGTCATGAAATAGCTTCCTGAAGCCAATTCTTCCACAGACATCATCGCTAAGTTTGATCCAGATGCCGCATTAATCACTTCAGTTCGGATTAATTTTCCAGAAATATCTCTTAGTTGGATCACCGCTTTTTCAGCATTCAACGCCGAGAACTGAATGTTCAACTCATTTTCTGTTGGATTCGGGAACAAAGAGAGATCTTGAATCATTCCATTGTCAGCCAAACCAGCAGTTACTAAGTTGTCTGAAGGAGCACCTTGATAGATATTAATGTCATCCAAATACATGTTGTTTCCTCCATTTCCTTCGAAGCGGAACTTGTATCGGAAGTTATCAACCCACTGATCACTGAAAATATTAATCATGTGAACTGTTGTCCAATCTGCCGTTGTCGTTGGCTTCCAAGAAGATGTACTTACTAATGGAGAAAGGCTGCTACCACCCAATGTTTTGCGTTGCAACCATGTGCCACCGCAATCGTTGGTAATGAAGACTTTTAACCACTCATTGTTTGCTGTTGCTCTTTTACGGTATGCATAGCGGAAACTCAAGGTTACAGAACCAACAACACCCGAAAGATCAACTGGTGAAGAAATGAGCTCATCTACGTTAGACCCAGCCTGTCCGAAGTTCACCACTTTCGCAGATTTTGTTCCTGAATGTCCTGTAGTAGTTTCAATGGTCCAAGCATTGTTGTTGTTAGGATTGTAAACCTCCCAACTTTCGTTACCTGCCAATGTTGTATAAGATTCAAATCCTTCCAAGAATGGAAGTGATGCGGATGCTGGCAATACACGAACATAGCTTGTTTTTGTTTCTGAATCGGAGCTGCCTCCATCCGTTGCAGTTAATGTTACGGTGTAAAGTCCTGGTGTTGAGTAGGTAACAACGGGATTCTGTGCTGTCGATGTTGCTGGAACACCACCTTGGAAAGTCCAAGTCCAACCCGTTACCACATTGTAAGAGTCGTCTGTGAATTCGATAGAATCACCAACACAAACTGAGGTTTTATTCGACGTAAATTCAGCTTTACACAACACCAGTGGCGAATTGACACCTGTTGCCGTAAGGTTTGCTGTTGTCCAAAGTTTGTTTCGACCACCAGTAGACGACGTGCACGCGCTGCGCATGCGTGTCACCTGACCTTGAGTAAACATTTTCGAACAGTAAGAGTAGTCCATATAGTTCTCAACGTTGTCGCGTACATCATACGTCCAAAACGAGTTGATTGAATTACATGTGTTTGCTGACAACAAGCAAGATGTTACGCCAATACAATTTGGTGTATCTGTTACAGCATCGTCGGTGCTGCAGCTTGATGCATTTCCTGGGTTGTTATTTCCTCCCCACGTGTGATCAAGATTTAACCAGTGACCAACCTCATGTGTGATGGCGCGGCTTGTTCCAGTTGAACCAGTTCCAATTGCCCCAACATAGTCATGCAAAATCCAAATTCCATTGTACATCGTTTCACCACCAAATCCAGAAGCGAAAGGTTTCATTGTGTATCCCGCTGCACCACCAATTTCTCCACAAACGAAGATGTTCAGGTACTTACTTCCCGACCATTGACCTTGGTAGACGTCATTTCCAGCAACAATTGCATCGACCTGTGCATCTCCATCCGCTCCGTCATAACTCATTGCTGACAACGTACGCGTAATTCCTTTGAAACATTCACCATTCGGAGCTTTCGTAGCCAAGACAAACTCGATTTCCACATCAGCCGGCATTCCTTGAAAGTCTGATTGTACGTTTCCAGCATCTGCATTTTGAAGTCGGAAATCTCTGTTTAAGATTTCCATTTGATTGAAGATCTGTTCATCGCTGATGTTTTCAATTCCTCCACTGTGTAGCACGTGAAACACCACTGGGATTTTATAGACAGTTCCTTTCGGGACACTTCCACCTGAATTCTGGTCTTTGATGCGTTGCACCTCATCATCCAAAAGCGACTGCGCAAATGCAGGGTTTTGTTGAATCTTTTGTTGCAACTTCTTGTGCTGAATACAATACTCAACCTTTTCCCCATCACGGCAATTTGTAGGGTCAATCGTAGATGTTTGAGCTATAACTGCTTGGCTAGCAATTAACAAACATCCAATAATCCACGAATTCAAAGTTTTCATTTTTAACATTTGAAGTAAATATCCTTGTTTATAACCGCTCTAAATTACATAATGGTTTGCTTACTTTCTAAAAAACAAGATGACAAAAGAGCAATTTAACAGAAAAAATTAGTTGTCTTAATTCATTCAATCTCACGAAGCGAACAAACAACACGGTCGATTTCTTCTAGAACGATTAATCGAAAAAGCTTATCAGCAGTGACTTGAGGATTGGTCAATTCATCGTTCTTTTTAAGGTCAAGAAAGGTCTCTAAACTGGAAAAGTTCTCCACAGAAGCCGAACGAATTTTTTCTTGCATGGCGGTATCAATAACCCCAGGAGCAACAGACCACACGTTAACGTCGCGACCTTTCTCTTTTTCTTCCAGTTGAATGGTTTCTGAAAATCGATCGATCGCCGCCTTAGACGCACAATATGCCGCCCATCCGGGAATTGCACGGGTTGATGCACCTGAACTAATATTCACAATCTTTATAGCACCCTTCACTTGTTGCAAGCAAGACCATGAAAGATACATTGGCGCCAAGGTATTGACCCGCATTACTTCCTCGAAATCCGGTTCAATTTGATCGCTTATGCGCTGAAGATTGCCTATCTGACCGGCATTGTTGATGAGAATAACTTCATCACATGTCGTATCAAACTGAATTTTATCAATATCTGATTGCAAGGACAAGTCACAGACAAGAAACGTATAATTAACATGATGAATATCTGACGATCGTCCAATACCAACAACCGAATATCCTTCTTTCAAGAACTTTTCAGCAACAGCTTTACCCAGACCGCGCGAAACGCCTGTCACATACACTTTTGTAGCCATGCGAATTAACCCAAGGCTTTCGTCAAATCGGCAATAAGGTCATCTGCATCTTCGACACCGACAGAAAGGCGAATTAATGAATCAACCACCCCTGTTTTTTCACGTACCTCCTTCGGAATAGAGGCATGCGTCATTGTTGCTGGGTGACCAATCAAAGATTCAACACCGCCCAATGATTCCGCCAAAGCAAAAATTTCCACTTTTTTCACTACTTCCAAAGCATCTTCAAGACGATTTCCTTTCATAGTAAATGAAATCATACCACCAAATCCACGCATCTGTTTACGCGCTACATCATGGTTTGGATGCGTAGGGAAGCCTGGCCAATATACTTTTTCAATTTTCGGGTGGTTCACCAAGAAGTTGGCTAATTTCTCTCCGTTTTCACAATGGCGTTGAACGCGCAAATGTAATGTTTTGATACCACGAAGTACCAAGAAAGAATCCATTGGTGCCGTAACAGCTCCGGTTGAATTTTGAATGCGGTACATTTCTTTAGCCAATTCTTCATCGTTGCACACCAAGGCACCCATCACCACATCGGAGTGACCGCCAAGGTATTTCGTTACAGAGTGCATCACGATGTCTGCGCCTAAATCCAAGGGATTCTGAAGGTAAGGTGTTGCAAACGTATTATCTACACACAATAATGCTCCTGCTTTTTTCGCGATTGCAGCCATTGCTTCGATGTCAATAATGTTCATCATTGGGTTCGTCGGCGTTTCAACCCAAATCAACTTTGTGTGTTCGTTTACATGCGCCTCAACTCCCACTGGATTTTGCATGTCCACAAAATGAAATTTGATACCATACTTCTCAAAGATTGTTTTGAAAAGACGGTAGCTTCCTCCATAAAGGTCATTTGTTGAGATGACCTCATCGCCAGGGTTAAGCATCTTGATTACGCAATCAATCGCAGCCAATCCTGATCCAAAACAAGCCCCAAAATTTCCATTTTCTATTGCCGCAATGTTCTTCTCAAGTGCATGGCGTGTTGGATTTAAGGTACGCGAGTACTCATATCCCTTGTGATTTCCAACACCATCTTGCACGTATGTTGACGTTTGGTAGATGGGTGTCATGATGGCTCCTGTTGATTCATCGGGATGCACGCCGGCATGTATGGCTTTTGTTGCGAATTTCATGAAATTGAGAATTTAGTTATGCCAACAAATGTACATCAAAGCACAAGATTGAGTGCGTGTCATACCTGAAAATTATTGCATCACAACAAGTTTCCCACTTTTCGTTTGACCATCATCACGCTTAGCATGATAGAAATAAATGCCCGATGGCTCAGCACTTAAATCAACCGTATTGTGCAAGGATTGCATAGACTTTTCCAGGATGATTCGACCACTCACATCGGTAATCGTTAGTTCAATTGAGTGCTGTGACTCTTGCTCTAACTGAAAGACCCCAGTCGAAGGGTTTGGGAATACAGAAAGTTCCTTTTCTATGCTGTTTTCATCCAATCCACCAAAAAAGTCCACACAACCGATGTAGCTATTCAGAGCTAAGTCGTTGTACTGGAATGAAGCACTTATCATGGACAAATTGCCGGAATATTGAGGCGTAAATGACAATGGGGTAATGGGAAGGTCACTTGAAGTAGTCGTTCCTACTCCCCAACTGCAACTGAAAAATCCACCTTTAGTAGTATTTAACAGAGAATCGGCTCGAACAACTCCAATGTGATAGTTGGTCATCAATGACCCAACTTTGACCCCGTACATCGGGCCATTTCCAACGAGAAAAACACCATTGTGTGCGGATTCAAGTACAGCAAAAGTTGCCAAAGCCAAATTCAACTCCAGCTCTCCCAAGCCATTTTGATCGGCTGAAAGCGCAAATCCCATGAACGCTTGCTCGCCGGAAGTAAGCACAAAACTTGAATCCTGACGGACACATACATCGATGAGCCCACCACCGGACATTGGTGCATAACTCTTTGCCCATTGAAGGGATCCATCTACGTCTGATTTTATCAATATTGGTAAATACTGTGTAGTAGAAATCCCTGAAAAAACGACCGTAGAATCAACACGCTCGATGTCGTGAATAACTAGATCAGGATATCGCTGTGCCCAATCCATTGTTCCGTCCGAAAATAGGCGCATAACAACGCACTCATTCGCACTGTTCGGTACACTTACGTATATCGAACTGTCGGCTAATGTTTGTATTACGCAAGGAGCATCCGCTACAGGAAGTCCTTCAACCACCTTCGACCAAAGTAGATCGCCGTTTGCCGAATATTTTACAATAAAATAACCCGCTGAAGTTGAGGTGCTAGTTTTCGCCACCAATACAACACCCGAATCAACTGTAGCTGCTGCCGATTGGTAGGTACTATATTGCATACTCAGATTTGTTACCGTTCGTGTCCAAAGCGTATCGCCATTTGATGAAATCTTCGCGCATACGGCATGTAGCTTTGAACCATCTGAACTGATACACTCTCCAGCAACGATGTAGCTCGAATCGGTCAAAGTTTCAATGGTTTTGATCAACACATTATCCCATTGCACCACACCTGTTGATGACACTAAATTTTTTGCCCAAAGGGTATTTCCCAGAGAATCGATGCGAAAAACTGCTGATTGCATCCAATTGTACTGCGCTGCGACAACCATTCCACCATCACCCGAAGCTGCAACAGACTGACCCTTCAAATCGATGTTGCTCGTGTGATAGACTTTTGAATAAAGGGAATCCTGTCCGAAAGTCCGCACAAAAAGCAATAAGAATACAAATACAATTGACCTCATGCTGAAAATGATTTTTAAAAGTGAAAGTTACAACAAAACGACGAGGTTCTTAAGCCGAATGTTGCACTACTGAAATTACGTTATGCATACGTTCATAAAATTTGCTTATACAAACAACTATATTATAAATATAAATATATGAATTACTCTTATGACTTTTGCATGAAACACACATTGAAATGGAAGACAATCACACCTATTCTCTTGTTAAGGGTCAATACACAGCAAACGAGGCGACTGATGTTCTTTTATCGCTTGTTAACAGCAAAATAAAATTTCATGAGTTGCGGGCATTTGGAATGAAAGAGCGATCCGAAAATGATCTACATAAATCTGAGATGCGTTCTAAAGAATTGAAGCTTGTCCTCGAGGATATTAAATCATTAATCGACTTTGCTCAGGCTGAAAATATGGAACTAAAGATTTCTGGAAACATTGATATTCAACTAATCAAAGTTTGAATCGATGGTAAATGTGATTATTTATCTTGAAGAGAGTCATGATTCAAGGAGCTTGGTAGACTTGCTACTGAAAAAACAACTTGTTACCAAAGCGACAATAGACGTGAACAATGTGACTTATTTAGCCCGTGATGAAGAGATTCACACTCAAATAAACACGGTTATAACTGCACAAACACGGTCTATACTTTTTAGTCAAATCGAAAAGCTCATTGATGAGATGTACGGTGGAACAATCCCTGTATATTCATTGCCCATCACTCAAGCTAACACTCAATTTGATCGGTTTATTCGAGAAAACACACTTAAAGGTTGATTGCGGTCTTTTGGAACAAATGCCAAGATTAATTTCGGTATCAACCACGCTGAGTTCTAATTCGATTCTTCAGCAGCTAACCTTTTCAGCTCCTCTTGTTTTCGCTTAATCAAATCTTGATTTCGAGCAATGAGTTTATCAACCGGTGTAATTGGTTCTGATGTTAAAGGGAATAAATCCATGAGCTCACCACTGTAATAGAACTCATAGCATAAACCGCCAAAAGTATATTCGCGCTCAGCAACATTGAAATTGGACCCTCCGACTTTCGGATGTTTGCTCGGCTTACTTTTATGGAATCCTAGATTAAATAGGGTCGCAATAATTTCCGGGCGAAAAGCCAAAGAGTACCCATCTTTTTCCCAGTGAGCCTGGTATTGTCGAATTAAAAATGCCGTATACAGATACGAATAATAGTGATCACCTCCTTTAATTAAACGCTGAATCGTTTTCAATTTATGTGACTCAATGCTCGCATCTACGACATCAGGAAATGAGTCGTTTACGTTGATACAATTCTGGAAATAATCTCCTGCATAAAAGTCAGAATTCTTGTTAAACACGTTACTTTCGATGCGCAATGCGGTGTGTTGCAAAATTCCAGTTACTCCATAACCGCGATTTGTCGGCATCATGAGGCGATTGAACGGCATGACATATTGTTTGAATTTCTCACGACCCGAGTTGAACATCCTTACTTGCTCTCCGACCAAACACATGACCAACAATCTTGGCTCGACACCGGTAATTCGAGAAACCGAATCAATCGCTGCTTTATCCCGCGAAACGGACGTGCAAAAGTCTTTCCATGCTTGCGAATGTGCCCAAGGATAAAGGGAGGTCGATTGTTTACTGTAGGAATGGTCAATTTTTTTAAATGCCTTTTGTACGGACTTGTCTTTTTTCAAAAAGATGCGCACTGCATCCAGCATACGGTCTGCAATTCTTACGTCATTTGACTTGAGGTAGGCCGTAAGGATGATCTCTGCATTTTTCGGATACTTATTGGAAAGTACACCTATCTTTTGATATATCCTTACTCGAAGTGCCTGTTGTTCTGATGAATCTAAGTCCTTGTTATTCTTAGCAGATACCTTGTCAAAATACCTGTTGTTGATGTCCACATCACCTGCATCGTGTGTCCACTTCATTTTTACTGCCAAAGCGGTAAACATTAAAAATAAAGCTACAAGCGCTAATAAGTGAACAATTACTTTATACGAAATGAGGAATATTCTTTTCACTATTAATTTTTTTTTGCAAAAGTAATAGAAATAGACAATAGACCGCTGTGATGAAAGACACTTCTACACTCTTTGAGCATTCGAAGCTAGCGACTAACTCGTAATTGGTAACTTGAAACTAACACTCCGCTTGAATTTTTTCCGCGATGCCGTCCCAAAGTCGGATCCGTTTTTGCATGGAAAGTACGGCGATTTCCGTTACTTCTCTCCATTTTTGCACGTCATCTCCGCATAGTTCTTCGATCATTTTCAGGGATGTGGGACCGTGGTCGTCGCCATCTATTTCGATATGACGTTCGAGGTACCAAATAAATTTCGAGTACGATACATCACTCGCCTTCTCGGATTCTTTTACGATTTCGATGAACATGTCGGGAATTAAATCCTCGCGGCCATAGGTAAAGGCAGAAGCGATCGTGTGCAATTGATTTTCTTCCAAAACGGAAAAGGTGAACTGCATAAATTCTTTGGTTGTATCTTGAATTGGCAATGTTGGAATGTTACTTTTCCAATTCGGGTCATTCACCAACTGCATGACAATTTGTGTATTGGCCCCAACTTGATTCATGGCGTTAATGTACATCTCAAAATGGCTGTTAGGAATGCCATCCTGATCCAAGTCGCTTTCTTCACCGAGAACAATTTCGTTAATAAATCGTCGTGTAACGGGATTTTTTGTCGGTTTCCACGGGATGTCTACACAGGTTAATCCGCGCTGAAGTCCTTTTAGTAAAGACATAAAATCCCAGACAGCGAAAACATGCTCCTCCATGAACATGCGTACAGCATTCGGTCTTCGCAACGCAACATACAATGGGTGCTTTGACAATTGTTGACGGTAAGGCGCCAACGCTGTTTCTAGGTGTTCAATATGCTGTGACATGGAGAGCTAATCGATGGTTTGCAGTGTACAATTCTGCATCTATAACACGCTCAAAAGGCAGTTTGTTCGAGTTATTTCAGAGCAATTCCCAATTCTTTCAATTGTGCCGCATTCAATAGGGAAGGCGCATCAATCATTGTGTCGCGACCACTATTGTTTTTTGGGAATGCGATATAATCACGAATCGATTCTGATCCACCCATTGTAGCAACCAAACGGTCTAATCCGAATGCCAAACCACCGTGTGGTGGCGCACCATATTCAAAAGCACTCATCAAGAATCCGAATTGATCTTGGGCTTCTTCCTTGGTAAATCCAAGTAGATCGAACATGCGTGATTGCAAGTCGCGGTCGTGAATACGGATTGAACCTCCACCCAACTCTACACCATTCATGGCTAGATCATAGGCATTTGCACGCACCTTTCCTGGCTCCGTTTGGATGAGGTGCATGTCCTCAGGTTTTGGCGAAGTAAATGGATGATGCATCGCGTGGTAGCGACCACTTTCTTCGTCCCATTCCAGAAGAGGAAAGTCGAGAACCCACAATGGTTTGAAGACATTTGGATCGCGTAAACCAAGTTCATTTCCAAGGTGCAAACGCAGTTCATTCAACTGCTTACGTGTTTTTTCAAGGTCACCACAAAGCAAAAGCATCAAGTCTCCCGTTTTCGCTCCGGCTTTTTCAGCCCATGCCGCAAGATCTTCTTGAGTATAAAATTTATCAACTGAAGACTTATATGTGCCATCGGCGTTGCATTTTACATAGACCAACCCTTTCGCACCAATTTGAGGACGCTTTACCCATTCCGTTAGCTCGTCAATTTGCTTGCGTGTAAATTCACCGCAATTCTCAGCGTTGATAGCAATCACAGCTTCTGCGCTGTCAAATACCACGAATCCTTTACCAATGGCAAGGTCGCTCAAATCAATCAATTCCATTCCGAAGCGAATGTCTGGCTTGTCTGAACCATAGCGTTCCATCGCTTCAGAATACTGCATGCGAGGAAAAGCTTCTGTAAAATCTACACCACGAACAGTTTTGAAAAGATGCTTGATCAAACCTTCAAAGGTATTCAAGATGTCGTCCTGCTCAACAAAAGCCATTTCACAGTCGATTTGAGTAAACTCAGGCTGACGGTCAGCACGTAAGTCTTCGTCACGGAAGCACTTTACAATTTGATAGTAGCGGTCAAATCCAGACACCATTAAAAGCTGCTTGAAGGTTTGTGGTGACTGAGGTAAAGCATAAAACTGTCCTTGGTTCATGCGGCTAGGGACCACAAAATCGCGCGCTCCTTCAGGTGTTGATTTAATCAATATAGGGGTTTCAACATCAAGGAATCCTTGTTCATTTAGATAAACACGTGTTTCCAAGGCAACTTTGTTGCGCAACATCAATTTTTGCTGTACGGGAGTTCTTCTAAGATCGAGGTAACGGTATTGCATGCGAAGTTCATCTCCTCCATCTGTATCGTCTTCAATGGTAAATGGAGGCAGTTTCGCCGCATTCAAGATATGAAGTTCTGTCACACGGATTTCGATTTCACCCGTAGCTATATTTTTGTTCTTGCTCGAACGCTCAATCACTTCGCCCACGGCTTGAACGACAAACTCACGACCTAATTTGCGGGCTTTTTCACACAGTTCAGCATCTACCTCCATGTTGAATGCTAGCTGTGTAATGCCATAGCGATCGCGCAAGTCAACGAAAGTCATTCCACCAAGGTCGCGTGAGCGCTGTACCCATCCTGAGAGTGTTACTGTTTGACCGATTTGTGCTGTGCGAAGTTCCCCGCAGGTGTGTGATCTGTACATTTCTGAAAGTATTAAGATTCGTTGAAACGAAGGTCCAAAGATAAGAACCTTCTGTCACATGCACGACAATGGAATGAAATCAGTTCGTATTACCTACGAGACCGCGAATATATTCTACGGTGAGTGGCTTAGACACGAAGTCACGAATCATGGGATAGGACTTCGCACGTTCAATATTCTGATGGTTTACCGAAGACGAAAGCATGATGATTTGACTATCCTTGAGAAATATTTTTTCTTCCTCCGTAAGACGATCCAAAAACTCAAACCCGCTGATTTCAGGCATATTAATGTCTAGGAAGATAAAATCTGGTGGTGTTTCATTGTTCTTGATCAGTACATCAATTAGCTCAAGAGCCTCGGTGCCAGATGGTGTTATTTCGATATCACTATCGCTGATTGCGCGCTGAATTGTCGCAGGATGAATAACAGAAATAATATCGTCGTCGTCAATAAGAAGGAAACGGATCATGCGCTTAGTGGATTGTTAGGTAAAATTAAGGTAATTGTTGTTCCCTCACCAAGTTGCGATGTTAATTTTATTTCACCTTTCAGTTTTTTGACGATTTCTTGACACATCGCCAAGCCGAGTCCTGTGCCTTGGCTACTCGAAGATGCGCGGTAAAACATATCGAATACCTTTTTCTGGTTTCGTTCTGAAATGCCCTCGCCATTGTCAATTACCTCAATCATGAAAGAGGCACCTTCATTCTTCATTTTCACATGAACCAAAGAATCGGTCGCATTCTTCTTTCGGTACTTTATAGCATTTGATATCAAATTTTTAAGCAGTGTTTCAATTCGCGTTCTGTCTGAAACAATTATTGGCTCGCCTTCAGCTGCCATGAAGGATAAATCTTCAAACAGCTGTTCAACTATTTCTTTCAAGTTAAACGCGTCACGTTGAATATCAACTCGTGCATTTCTGCTGTATGCAAGAATTTCAAGGATCGTATTGTCTAACCTTCCAACACTTTTTCCAATCAATTCATGGTACAGTTTAGATTCTGATTCATCAACAGAGGTTTCGATCAAGGTCAAAAGTCCTTTGATAGAAAGGAGAGGAGAGCGCAAGTCATGTGAAATGCTGTAAATGAACTGGTCGAGTTCTTTGTTGATTTTTTCGAGCTCGGTATTTTTATCAATCAATCGCGACTCGTATTCCTTTTCTTCGGTAATATCAATTGAAGAACCAACGATACGAACAAGCTTTTTTCCTTCGTCCCAGATGCCTTGAGATAGGCTCTTAACATAGCGAATATCATTATTGAATCGTTGACGAATCACCCGGTAATTTTGCTCAATAACGTGTTTTTTTCCCGATGAAAGCAAAGACATATTTTCCTCCATATCTTCCTTGTCGTCTGGGTGAATCGAATCATACCAGACTGTATTTCGATTCAAATCCTCCTCTTCTTTGATGCCGTAGAATTTATGAAGGACGGAATTCCAAACTGTAATGTTCTTTACACAATCCCATTCCCACATACCGATGTTTGCTCCATTTGTAATTAACTCGAAACGTGAATTGATTTGAATCAGTTCCTTTTTATAATTCTCTTCAGCAGTAATGTCTTTTTGAAGTGCAATAAAATTGATGTGATTTCCTTCCTCGTCGAAGACAGGTGTAATGACTAATTGGTTGTAATAGTGTTGTCCCGATTTACTTTTATTCAATACCGTTAATTCAACGCTTTTTTTTGCCGCTAGGGCACTAGCCATTTTTTCTTTATCCTCTTTACTTGTTAAATCTGATTGAAGAAACTCTTTCGGCTTTTTACCGATAACTTCTTCTAGCTTAAATCCAGTTGTTTGCTCAAAAGAGTTGTTTACCCACTCAATTCTTCCCATAGAATCAGAAATGATTACCCCACTTTTTGCCTTTGTGGCAATGAGCGATAATTTCTTTAATTCTATTTGTGCATTGGCAATCGTACTCATCTGCTCACGATTTTGCTGTGCAATGATGATGTTGGAAAGAATGGATTCCACCTGTTGCGCAAACAACGAAAACAAGATTTTTGAACGATCTTTGATGGCTGGATAGAGAGGCGCTTTTTCCTTTGAGACAGCGGTTGCAATTACGATATTCATATGCGCATTGATATGAATAATTGAAGAATACATGCAACTCGTAATGATACCGTTGGATTCTTCTCCCAGATGCACAATTTCCACACCCTTTTGAATAGAATTTGCGGCCATCGAGTGCTCAAGCTCATCTATTACAGTAGGCTCATCTTTTTTACGCACACCCTCCAAAACCAAAAAGCGCTCAGTATTTCTTTTGTTTATAAAGGAAACATACGCAATTTGTGACTCGCACACATCGATTAGGGACTCTGCCACCAAGTGAATAAAATCCTTTTCAGAGCTGAGCTTAAGTGCCTCTGCATTAAACTCCAGTAGACGCTTGTGCATTACCAATTCATGGTCGAGCTGATCACGCGTGTTGATCAATTCCTGCTCGATAGATGAAAATCGTGTTACCCTCAACTGTAAGTCGAGGTATTTTTGATATAGCTCTTCCGGACTTAAGGTGTGTGGCATATTCGCTTAGCGATAAATCACATACAAAGCGGTTGTGTAGTTGTGGTAGGTATTTTTTCCTCCCAAACGCGCAAACTCACCAAAGCCATACATTCCCAACCACGGTGGACATTCGCCATTGCTATAGAATGGATATTGCATGCGGTTGACAAGTTCCTCCTTGATGATTCTGTTGAAAAGAAAACGTCCGCGCGCCAAACAGTCTGCGTGAAAGACAGCTACAGCCTCCTTGCCCTGCATACGCTTCGTGATTTCTTCAACAATTCGGTCCATTTCAGAGAAAATTAAGTCCTCATCACGTGTTGTCAACCACAACTCGGCACCTTCATGAATTGTCGTTGCATAGTGCATATCGTCACCATCGTGCTTGGTTACTACGCGCAGAAGATGTTCGTTTCCGTATTCTTTTGCGAGTGCGGGAGACAATTTTTCCCCCAAAGCACCAAGCGGAATGGTATCGCCACAATCAGCTTCTTTGCCCGTCAATCCTAAACGATTCAAATACTCAGTCCATGCAGGTTTACCGTTAAATTCTTTGATAATATGTCCTTCTGCCTTCGTCACCACCAAAGGCTCGCCTATGGCTACAAATCCATGTGTTGCTTGCGTTTCCACCTTTAATGTAGGATCCGAAAATCCGATGACATATGCACCGTGCTCGTATACATGTTTATCCACGGCCTGGAAAGAAACATATCCCTTCATGTTATCTGAAGATGTCGCACCGAAGATGGTAACCCCTTCTCCAAACACAAACTCAAGTGCTTCGATGCATTTGTCGTTGTCGATATCAATTCCAGAAGCTAAAAAGTAAAGCATATTGATGCCTGGTTGAGCGGCATGAAGACTTTTCGCCATCTCCAATGTCTTCTCATAGGAGTTATGGCCGTAGATTTCATTGCACGACTCCAATGCGAATTCTTTTCCTTTCACTGCCATCAGCGCCATGTCTTTCATGGATTCACTTACTCCTTCACGTCCAACAACACCACAACAAGATGCTGCAACAATGCGCGCATTTGGAGCTAGTTGGGCAGCTTCATCCACCATTTCTTGAAAATCGTGGCCGATAGCAGCGTGGAAAATCAACAAATCACTGTTTTGGAAGTCATTGCCCATGGCTGATTCTAAACATTCTTGAACACCGCGACGTGTATTCACCATGCGCGTACTGGAAGAGTAAAAGTGTAGCATATTTTATATTTTATTGTAAGATACTAAATACTGTAGAAAACGACAACTTTAGTCTAGTTTTTCCTTTACAACGGGATATTCCCGTGCTTTTTCATCGGAAGAACTTCTGCCTTCTTTTCAAGCATTTTGAATCCTGCGATCACCTTTTTGCGTGTTTCTTCTGGAAGGATTACATCATCGATTATTCCTCTTTCCGCAGCACGGTATGGATTGGCAAACATTTCAGCATATTCTGCTTCTTTTTCTAACCATTTTGCTTGTGGATCTGGATCAGATGAAATTTCGCGTTTGAAGATAATTTCCGCGGCTCCTTTGGCACCCATTACTGCGATTTCAGCACTTGGCCAAGCGAAGTTCAAATCAGCCCCAATGCTTTTGGAATTCATCACGTCGAAGGCTCCACCATATGCCTTACGTGTGATTACTGTAATTCTTGGCACTGTTGCCTCAGAGAATGCATAAAGTAATTTAGCACCATGTGTAATGATTCCTCGCCATTCTTGGTCGGTTCCAGGTAAGAACCCAGGCACATCTTCAAACACCAATAATGGGATGTTAAAGGCATCACAAAAACGCACGAAACGCGCACCTTTACGTGAAGAATCAATATCCAATACACCCGCCATTGATGCAGGCTGATTCGCAATCACACCAATTGAACGTCCTTCGATACGGGCAAAACCTACAACGATGTTCTTCGCGAAATCTTCATGCACCTCGCGGAAGCTTGTGTCATCGATTACACATTCAACGACCTTGCGGATGTCGTAAGGAACATTAGCATTGTCAGGCATAATGCCTTTTATGGTTTCGAGCTTTGAGTGAGTGAAGTCAAACTGCGTGGTATGTGGGGCTAATTCGTTGGCGTTCTGTGGGAAGTAGGTCACCAAGTCGCGCACTTTTTTCAAGCATTCTACATCGTTTGCCGCGGTGAAATGGTTTACACCAGATTTCTCTGCGTGTGCTTTTGCACCTCCAAGATCTTCCGAGCTTACCTCTTCGTGAGTCACCGTTTTCACCACATTTGGTCCGGTAACAAACATGTAAGATGTTTCTTCCACCATGAAAACGAAGTCGGTCAAGGCTGGCGAATACACCGCCCCTCCGGCACAAGGACCCATAATGACTGAAATCTGTGGAATGACACCCGATGCACGTGTATTTCTGAAGAAAATGTCTGCATATCCAGCGAGCGATAGCACCCCTTCTTGGATACGCGCACCACCTGAATCATTCAATCCAATCACAGGAGCACCGTTTTTCATGGCTAAATCCATGATGCGGCAAATTTTCTCTGCATGTGCTTCAGCTAAAGAACCACCCAGCACTGTGAAATCTTGCGCAAAGACGTACACCAAACGACCATGAACAGTTCCAAATCCAGTGACTACACCATCACCCGCAAACTTTTGTTTGTCGAGCCCAAAAGAAGTAGATCGGTGCTCAACAAATTGTCCCAATTCATGGAAACTATTTTCATCCAAGAGCAATTCTATTCGCTCGCGTGCTGCCAATTTACCTTGTTGGTGTTGTTTGTCGATGCGCGCCTGACCGCCTCCAGTCATTGAATCTTTTCTGCGTTGAATCAGCTCTTCGTTCTTATTCATGGTATTCTTATTGGGTGTTCGAACAAAGATAGTGGTTCTATTGGATGTGGATATACATTATAGCAAGGTACATTGAACTTTGAAATTCTTTTCAAATAAATGGCAATGTATGTTCATACTATGTACATTTGCAAAAAAAACAACTATGAAAAAGGTATTCGGAATTTTAATGATCGTTGCTGCAACAATGACAATCAGCTCATGTGCAAAATACGATGAAGGATCAAATTTTACATTGCTTTCTGCAAAGTCACGTGTAGTAAATGTATGGACTGTCAGCGCTTGGGTAGCTAATGGAAATGACATTTTATCGTTCAATACGGTTGAGTCAATTGATGTAAAAAAAGACAACACTGTTTCAATTACAACAAATATATTTGGAACAAGCGTTGACAATGGTACTTGGGCATTGAGCGATGATAAATCGACACTTACGTTTACTGATTCTTCAGGTAGTGCAACAACATACACAATAGTAAGGTTGACAAAAGATGAAATGAAGCTTTCTAGCACGAGCAACGGTGTTACGTACATTATGACATTGGTAACGAAATAATTAGATCTCACCATTTTTTAGGGTACCTCGGGCGAAAGTTCGGGGTATTTTTTTGTAGTGACGAGTCAAGACAAAGGGCATTGTGGATTTCAAGATGCTAAGACATCAAGATTTTAAGACTAGTGTATGCTCCGGTCACTCTCCGTTCTCACTATCGCTCTGAATTCACTGGTGTTCCGAAGGAAGTCTCGAAGCTACCATTAATGACAAAGGACCACTTCGCTGAAAGACAAAGGACAAAGGACTTGATCAAATGCTGAATTCCGACAGGATCAAATTCCGAATTCCCGCAGGGTTCAAATAATCAACGAGAAGCGCGGCTCGCATTGTGCGATAGCTCAAACTTTCCAATCTTAATGTAAAATCCTCGGCCATCGGCAACTTCTTTGCGCGTAGTGCCAAAATCCACTTCTTTGTTCAATACATTCGTGAGCACATTCGTCACAGGGAAGATCGGATTGACAAATTCGTCTGCGCCCACTTTGTTTTTTTCTGCGGTGTTCAGCACTGCTAAAGAATTTTCTTCTGGTTGTGGAGTAACAATCGGTGTGTCCATCGCCAATTCGGGCGCTTCCACTCGTGTTTCTTGAGGTTCAATTTCCGGATTGATCCTTACATCAGGTACTGACTCAGTGTCATGCTGTGATTGTTGAGGAGTAAATGGATTATCCAGATCTATTGGTGATGTATTCCACGAAAACGGTTGTGGCTCCTCCGAAGTCTGTACGTCTGTACCTTGCTTTTCAGTTTTAGGTTCACTTTTCTTCAGCGCTGTAACGGGAGCATTATCTTGAGTAACTGCAGCGCTATTAAATCGATATGCCAAGAAAAGTACAACGATAGCCGCTGCCGCACCGGAAAGATAAAGCAACGGAACAATGCGACTCGACTTGCGCTTCAAATCTGCTTTATTCGGATAAATTTCTTGAGTAGGGGATTCAAGTCGAATGCGCCCATAGGCAGTAAATAGATGTTGAAGAGCAGTATTCGTTTGAACAAAAAGAAACAATTCTTCTGACCTTTGCTCACTTAGAAGTCCTTCATGATGTGCGATGATGAACTCTTCTGTATTTTGTTCTGAGATCGCGTCATTCAATAAATCAACGTGTTTCAATCCGCGCTTGAAGTCATGTTGAAGGGGTAGGGTATGCGCTAGCAATAAGGGAGGCACATCATCAAAATCAAGCTCCAATTCTGGGTGAAGCAAAAGGAATGACTGAAGCTGAGCACTTTCTTCTGCGCTCAAATTTCCCTCGAGATAATCAAGGTAAAATGCTTCGTAATTGTCGCTATTTATTTCCCTTCTTTCCATTACACAACCAAATCAATACGTCGAATATAAGCCTGCAATGCTTTGCGAGCGCGAAAAATATACACCTTCACTTGAGCCTCATTTAGCCCCGCTATTTCTGCAATTTCCCCATAATTGTAGCCTTCATAATCCCTAAGTAGCACCACCGTCTTTTGAATGATAGGCAATGTCTCTAAAGCTTCGTGCAAAATTTCTTGTAGGTCAACCGTAGGTGAAGATGTCGTTCCAGCTACTTCGGCTATTGGTCCATCGGCAAAGCCACGTTTTTCTGTTTTGAACCAATCAACAATGGCATGATATGCCGTAGTGAACAGATATGACTTCGCCTTTTCGAAGGAAACATCTTCATGCTTGATCCAAACGCGGGTATAGGTTTCTTGTACAATATCTTTTGCGCTCATCTCATTTTTCAGGTGACGGAGTGCAAAACGGTAGATACCGTCAGCGAATTGATCCACTGCAAGATTGTACTCCTTTGCTGTCATTTTTTTGTTCGAACTGACATTAGACCCCGAGGAGTGTGAAAAGTTACACGAAAGAAATTTTTATTCGCGAATGGCCTTGATGCCTGGGAGTTCAATGCCCTCGAGATATTCAAGCATAGCACCTCCACCAGTTGATACATAAGACACCTTGTCTGCAAGACCAAACTTATTGATGGCAGCAACGGAATCTCCTCCACCAATCAGGGAGAAAGCACCATTTGCCGTCGCATCAACGATCGCCATGGCAACATCTGCAGTTCCTTTCTGGAAGTTTTCCATTTCGAAGACCCCCATTGGACCGTTCCACAGAATGAGTTTTGACGCCAAGATAATCTCACGGCAGTCTGCTGAAGTTTGTGAACCTGTATCGAGTCCCATCCATCCATCAGGAATTTCATCGATGGCAACTTCTTTACGGTTTGCATTGTTATCAAAAGCGTCTGCAATGATGGTGTCTGTTGGAATGTAAAGATTTACCCCTCGATCTTCAGCAATTTTGATGATCTTCCGCGCCATATCCAAGTAATCGTCCTCCACCAATGAAGCACCGACCTTGCCACCTTTGGCTTTTACAAATGTGTAGGCCATTCCACCACCAACGATGAGGTTATCTACTTTTTCAATCAAGCGTTCGATGATTGTGATTTTAGATGAGACCTTCGCTCCACCAACAATCGCCGTCAATGGCTTATCGGTGCTGTTCAGCACGCGATCCACGCTTTTTATTTCCGCTTCAATCAAGAAACCGAAAAGTTTATCGTTCGGAAAGAATTGCGCAATCACTGTCGTACTAGCATGAGCTCGGTGAGCAGTTCCAAAAGCGTCGTTGATGTAGACATCGCCGTTCTTAGCAAGTTCCTTCGCAAATTCAACATCACCAGCCGTTTCTTCCGCATGAAAACGTACATTTTCCAACATCAATACTTGTCCTGGTTTAAGCGCTGAACTTGCGGCCAATGCCGTTTCACCAATGCAATCTGTTGCAAACAACACTTCACAACCCAATACCTTTGCCGTGTGATCCACAATGTGGCGCAACGAGAACTTATCCTCAGGACCATTTTTTGGTCGGCCCAGGTGTGACATCAACACCACACTACCCCCATTTTTCAGCACATGCAAGATCGTAGGCGCCGCGGCACGAATACGCGTATCGTCCGTCACTTCCATCGTTTCTTTGTCCAAGGGAACATTAAAATCAACTCGAATCAATGCTCTTTTTCCTGAAAAATCATAGGTGTGAATGTCTGCCATGGTGGAGTATTTTTTGTGCGCGACAAAGGTATCGATTTTCCCAATACCTCACCAAGGGAGAATAGGTTTCCCACTTTAGATGGTGAGTCGGAATATAACCTCCATATTGGTTCTGAACTCGGAGCGGGAATCTCCCCCTTTTGGAGGGGGGGAGGGGGGAGGAACAATCTAAAGCACCGTTCTGAAAAGGAATGATTCGAGAGGATGGGGGGGGG
>JAJTDQ010000014.1 GCA_021300505.1 Cryomorphaceae bacterium | reverse complement strand
ACAATACGTATTCGTTCTTCTCGCTCTACGCAAATATCGATGGGTTCGATTACTCGGAAGCAGATGTGCCACATACCGAACGACCAGAAATTGACCGATGGATTTTATCGCGATTGAATTCTTTGGTGACGGAAGTGGATGCTGCTTTTGCGGAGTTTGAGCCAACCAAGGCGGGACGTTTGATCCAAGATTTTGTGAATGATCAACTGTCGAATTGGTACGTGCGCCTTTGCCGTCGTCGTTTTTGGAAGAGCGACGATTCAAGAGATAAATTATCGGCTTACCAAACGCTTTATACCTGCCTAGAAACGGTTTCGATTTTGGGTTCTCCTATTGCGCCTTTCTTCATGGATCAATTATTCTCTGACTTAAACAGTGTCTCAAATCGTCATTCGGCGTCATCGGTTCACTTGGCAGATTTTCCTCAAGTGAATACATCTCTCATCAATGCGGATTTGGAGGATCAAATGGATATCGCGCAACGCATCTCATCGCTGGTGTTGGCCTTGCGGAAAAAGGAAAAAATCCGAGTGCGTCAACCACTCCAAAAAATCATGGTGCCCGTGTTGAGCCAGTCGTTTGCGGATAATTTACGCCACGTACAAGACTTGATTCTATCGGAAGTAAATATCAAAGAACTTGAATTGCTTGAGGAGGGAAGTGGCGTTTTGGTGAAAAGCATCAAACCAAATTTTAAAACGATCGGTCCAAAATATGGCAAGCAAATGAAAGCCATTGCAGCTCTTGTGGCTAAAATGTCTGCTGATGATATTTCATCCATTGAGTCTACAGGGGGTTGGAGTGGAACAATCGAAGGTGAGGCCATCGAACTTGACTTGGCAGACTTTGACATTGCAGCACAGGATATTCCAGGGTGGTTGGTGGCCTCAGAAGGTGGCTTGACCGTTGCTTTGGACATTACCATTTCTGACGAATTGAAATCAGAGGGTATTGCTCGAGAATTGGTGAATCGAGTGCAAAATCTGCGCAAGGATTCAGGTTTGGAGGTAACGGATAAGATCCGCATCACAGTAGAAACATCAGATGCCATTCGTGAGGCCATTGCTGCAAATGCGGCGTATGTTCAAGCGGAAGTATTGGCGACAGAAATTGTATTTAGCTCAACAAGCAACAATGCCTTGATCACTGATCTGGAAGCAGAAGCTGACACGCGTGTGGAGCTTGTAAAAGCATAAAGAATAATCGTTAACGTTGATCCAACGAACAAAATAAATGTCTTGTTTGTTAGTTATTGACGCGTGACGCTAAACAAAGGAGTAAAAACTATGGGAGAATACACAGCAGGACCATTTTTGGAGCAAATCCAAATTCCGTCGGACCTTCGGGAAAAATTTAAAGTGGATGACTTGCCGCAAGTTTCTGATGAGGTACGTCAATACATTGTTGACGTTATTTCGGAGATAGGGAATAGCCATTTCGGCGCTAGCCTTGGTGTGGTGGAACTTACCGTAGCCCTACATTATGTGTTTAATACACCTGATGATCAACTCGTTTGGGACGTAGGCCACCAAGCATATGGACATAAAATCTTGACCGGTCGCCGTGAGCGTTTTCATACAAATCGTTTGAAAGGTGGGATTTCTGGCTTTCCAAAACGCTCTGAAAGTGAATACGACACCTTTGGTGTAGGTCACTCATCTACCTCTATTTCTGCTGCACTCGGAATGGCTGTTGCAAGTAAATACAAAGGTGAAAAGCAACGTCAACACATCGCTGTGATTGGTGATGGCGCCATGACGGCTGGTTTAGCCTTCGAAGGAATGAACCATGCAGGATTTGAAAAGGATGCCAACTTATTGGTGGTCTTGAATGACAATTGCATGTCGATTGACCCGAATGTCGGTGCCTTGAAAGAATACCTCACAGACATTACCACATCGCATACCTACAACAAGATCAAGGATGAGGTGTGGCACATGTTGGGTAAAATCTCAAAGTTTGGTCCTGATGCACAAACGATTGCTTCCAAAGTGACGCATGCGTTGAAAGGATCTTTATTGAAGCAAAGTAACTTATTTGAATCCTTGAATTTCCGCTATTTCGGTCCAGTTGATGGTCATGATGTCGTTGGATTGGCAAAGGTCCTAGAAGACTTAAAAGATATCCCTGGCCCGAAAATTTTGCATTGCATCACACGTAAAGGCGCAGGATACAAATACTCTGAAGAAGGAAATCCAACAAAATGGCATGCGCCAGGGGTTTTCAACAAAGAAACAGGTGAAATCGTTAAGGTTGTGCCTAAATCACCTCAACCCCCGAAATACCAAGATGTGTTTGGTCATACCATCGTTGAGTTGGCGGAAAAGAATGAGAAGGTAATGGGGGTAACTCCAGCGATGCCTTCAGGTTGCTCATTGAATATCATGATGACTGCCATGCCTGATCGCGCTTTCGATGTGGGTATTGCTGAGCAACATGCGGTTACTTTCTCTGCTGGGTTAGCAACACAAGGCTTGGTCCCTTTCTGTAACATCTATTCGTCGTTCATGCAACGTGCTTATGATCAAGTATTGCACGATGTAGCGCTTCAAAATTTAAATGTTGTTTTCTGCCTAGACCGTGGAGGACTTGTAGGAGCTGATGGTGCAACGCATCATGGTGCGTACGACTTGTCCTACATGCGCCACATCCCGAACATGGTGGTTTCTGCGCCGATGGATGAAGCCGAATTGCGTAACCTCATGTTTACTGCGCAACAAGAAAACATGGGTCCTTTCTCCATCCGCTACCCACGTGGTAATGGTGTCATGTTGGAATGGAAAACACCAATGAAAGCAATCCAAGTTGGAACAGGACGTAAATTAACCAATGGTGAAGATGTAGCCATTCTTACGGTTGGTCACCCTGGGAATTTTGCACAAAAGGCCATCGCTGAATTGAAAGAACTTGGCGTGAGTGCCGCTCATTACGACATGCGCTTCGTGAAGCCTATTGATGAGGTGATGTTGCACGAGGTGTTTTCGAAGTTCTCCAAAGTGATTACCATTGAAGACGGCTGTTTGATGGGTGGATTTGGTTCTGCTGTCATCGAATTTATGGTCGATCAAAAGTACTCTGCTGAAGTTGTTCGATTGGGTATTCCTGACCGTTATGTGCACCATGGAACGCAAGAAGAACTTTGGGCAGACTGTGGTTTTGACGTAAATGGTATCATTGGCGCAACGAAAAAACTCATTGCTTACGAAGAAAATTTTAGCAATTTGAGTCAATCTGTGAGTTAAGCGCAGAAATACTGCTATCTTGGTACAAATTTACTACTTATGTCCGTTTCTACTAAAAGTAGCGCACTCGTTACGCTCATCGTTATCTTTTTCTTTTGGGGCTTCGTTGCTGCGAGCAATGACATCTTAATTCCGGTCTTCAAAAAGGCATTGGATCTAAGTCAACTGCAGTCGCAGATGATTTCGTTTGCGTTTTACGTTGCTTATACAGTAGGATCCATTTTATACTTTGTCATTTCAGGTTTGCTGAAGCGCGATATCTTAAACTTAATCGGCTACCGCAATGGCCTAGCTTTAGGTTTGATCATCTCTGCAGTGGGAACTCTTTTGTTTATTCCAGCCTCAAACAACGCATCTTTTCCACTTTTGATTAGTGGTTTGTTTACTGTTGGACTTGGGTTCTCACTTCAACAAATCGCCGCAAACCCACTTGCTATTCAAATGGGTGACCCTTCGAAAGGTAACATGCGCTTGTCGCTCGCTGGAGGCATCAATAATGTTGGAACGACTATCGGTCCAGTAATCGTATCGTTTGCTATTTTTGGAGGTATCTCTAACCCTGATGCAGGATTAAACCTTGAAGCGGTACAAATTCCTTACCTCGTGCTAGGTGCTGCGTTCTTATTGGCTGCGGTATTCTTTAAATTCTCGTCTGTTCCAGACCGTATTGGTGGTGAAATCGAAAAATCCAATACAAGTGATACGGTTTCAGAGTCAAGTAGTTCAAATTTCATTCAAAAGCTTGGCTTTTATTTTATTTTGTTTGGAATTGGATCAATATTTTTAAGAAATGTTGGGTTAGATTTTAAGATACTTTTTTGGCTAGGTGAAGGAGATGTGATTCGAATGATAATTGCTGGGATAGGGTTGAGTCTGGTAATAATAGGCATAGTTAGAAAAAATGTTCCTAAAAAAGATATTCCACAAGTAGTACTAGGAATGATTGCCATTTTTGTGTATGTTGGAGTAGAAGTTTCAACAGCGAGTAATCTCCCTGAATTCATGAAGCAAAAATTGGGTACTCCAGAAAGTGCTGTTGCGCCTTATGTCTCTTTGTTTTGGGCAAGTTTGATGATTGGTCGTTGGACTTCTGCTGCTGGTGCATTCGACCTCAAGGAATCAACGAAACTGAAGTTGAGCCTTCTACTTCCTTTTGCTGCTTTCGGTGTGTTTGCTTTTGCAAATGTCATTGGTGGTCATTCCATTCAATCTCTTTATCCGTATTTGTTGATTGTGGTGATCCTTGCTGTGGCTGATGCTGTGAGTGAAGGAAAACCGGCACGACAAATTCTGATTTATTCGACCCTAGGTATCGCCGCGTTGATGATTGGTATCTTCTCCAGCGGAATGACAAGTGTGTTTGCGTTCATTTCTGTCGGATTGTTCTGCAGCACATTATGGCCATGTATCTTTACTTTGGGAATCGCTGGATTGGGTGAAAAAACGAATACGGCTTCGAGCTTGTTGATTATGATGATCATGGGTGGTGGTGTGATTTCCCTTATACAAGGTGCGCTTTCATCGGAAAAACTACTCGGAATTCAACATTCGTATTGGGTTGGAGTGGTATGTTTCGCATACCTTGCGTTCTTTGCCTATTACGTTGGATCAATCCTAAAGAAGAGAGGTATTTCGTTTGACGCTACAGAAGGAGGGGGGCATTAAAAAGATCATTTAGGTCGAACATTTTTTCGTAACTTCTTATGAAAAAATCCAAATGTCAACGAATTCAAATCTACCGAATAGGCGCTCTATTCGTCTAAAGAACTATGACTATTCTCAAAAGGGGAGTTATTTTATTACCATCGTTACTCAAAATCGAAAACATTTATTTGGCAAAATTGAAGACGGAAAAATGATCCTAAGTTCCGTTGGAAAAATCGTCGAAGACGAATGGATGAATACTATTCAATTGCGACCTAATGTCGTTTTGGGAGAATTTATCATTATGCCTGACCACATGCATATGATCGTAACCATTATCACTCAAATCGAAAAAAAAGAAAACGAAGAATGGATCCATTCGAATCCAAAAAGCCCTTCACATACCATTGGCGCAATAATCCGCGGATTTAAAGGCGCCAGCACAAAAAAGATAAATCTTTTTTTAAATTCTAGATCGGGCGAATTGCCATTCGCCCCAGCCGCTCCAGCCGCCCCCTTCGCTCCAAATAAAATCTTTCAGAGAAATTATTACGAGCATATCATTAGAAATCAGAGAGATTATCATCGAATCGAAAAATACATTATCGATAATCCAAGGAATTGGAAGAAGAAAAAGAAGAAAAAATTGAATTTAAAGAGTGAAGATTAGAGTAGAATAAAAACGACCTACTTCTCCTGAATTTTCCCAACCGCACATCCTTCACATTTCGAATCCTTACGCACGAACTTCGTGTAGAATTGTAGCGCAAGAAAGATACATGCAGCAGATACGGCGAGGATGACTAGAATTTCTTGCATCAGGAGAGCGTATAAAATGTAATCATTGCACCAAAGTAAGCCAAGGCACCCATAAATCCTATTTGGATCAAAGGCCATTTCCAGCTGTTGGTTTCTCGTTTTACTACTGCCAGTGTCGCCATGCACTGCATTGCGAAGACATAAAACACCATGAGAGAAGCGCCAGCAGCAAGCGTATACACTTTGGTACCGTCGGCTCTTCGCTCTGCACGCATTTTATCGATGAGTCGCTTGTTGACATCATCGGTTTCATTCACGGCATAAATCGTAGAAAGTGAACCAACGAATACCTCGCGCGCGGCGAATGAAGTAATGAGTGAGATTCCAATCTTCCAATCGTATCCAAGAGGTCGAATGGCAGGCTCAATAAAATGACCAAGGTGACCTATGTAAGAACTCTCCATTTTTGCGGAGGCTATACTTTGGTTGGTTTCTTCTTCAGAAAGACATAATTCTTTCGATTCCTTCTTCGCCTTGGCAATGTTGTTTCGCATTGTTTCGCTTGGGCCATAGGTCGCTAATGCCCAAAGAAGAATGGAGATCGCCAAAATGACTTTACCTGCATCAAGAATAAACACCTTTACTTTTTCCCAAACGGTTATACCTACATTTCCCCAACGTGGTGATTTGAAGCTTGGAAGCTCAAGCATTAAAAAGCCCTTATCTCGCGATGTTAAAATTAGTTTAAGAATTGCCGCTACAAGCAAAGCTGACACTAATCCTAGTGAATACAGTCCAAAGAGTACAAGTCCCTGCATGTTAAAAACTCCGAGAATTGTGGTCTTTGGAATTACTAAAGCAATGAGTAGGGTATAAACGGGAATCCGCGCGCTACAACTCATCAGCGGAGCAACAAGGCTCGTGATCATTCGCTCTTTCCAATCCGCAATAGTCCGTGTAGCCATGACGCCAGGAATTGCACAAGCAACACTCGACATCAATGGCACAACACTTTTCCCATTCAACCCTAAAGGTCGCATGAGTCGGTCCATGATAAATACCACACGGGACAAATACCCTGTTTCTTCCAATATGGAAATGAAGAAAAACAAGAGCGCTATTTGTGGTACAAAGACCAAAACACCGCCAATTCCAGGAATAATTCCTTGACAAATTAAATCGGAAAACACGCCTGTAGGTAAGGAATAAGAGAGCCAATTTCCAAATTCAGCAAAGCCGGTATCAATGAAATCCATAGGGATTGCGGCAAAGGCAAAGATGAATTGGAAAACGATAAAAAGTATTGCAGCAAAGATGATATACCCGAAAACAGGATGAACGAAAACGCGATCGAGTTTGCTGACCGAAGCTTTTTTTTCTTTTTCTATTTTCGAAAGTGATAAAGCGATGATTTGCTTGATGAAGGTATAACGCACCTCTGCTTCTTGCTCTTGGCAGGACACGTCATCAACTTGACAAAGTGGAATTGGGTTCCTTTTTTCTGGGTTAGCTTTCGCTATTTCAGCTATTGCCGTCATTAATCGCTCTTTACCCATGCCTACTCTTGCATTCGTGGATACGATTTGTGCGGCAGGAAAGAATGTATGAAGTTGCTCGACATCTACGGCTATTCCATTGCGTATAGCCAGGTCGGTCATGTTCAAAACCATTAGTGTAGGAAGACCTAAATCATAAATCTGAGAAAACAGGAATAAGTTTCGTTCGAGGTTGGACTGATCCACAACAACAATAACAAGATCAGGGTAATCCTCCGCTTGGTTATCTGAAAGCACGGAATACACAACCTGCTCGTCTTTGGATCTTGGATACAAGCTGTAGGTCCCGGGAAAATCAATTAGCGTATGTGTATTGCCTTCAATTTGCAACGTCCCAGTCTTCTTTTCGACTGTAATACCCGGGAAATTTCCTACTTGTTGACGCAGTCCAGTAACGAGGTTGAAAACAGAACTTTTACCTGTATTTGGATTTCCAAGTAGTGCAATCTTCATGGTATTAGCCTTACGCAAAAGCAAAGGTGTGTTCCTCCACTTGAATCATCGAAGCCTCATCAAGTCGCAACGACAAAGTGTACCCATCGACATCAATCGCCATTGGATCACCGAGCGGTGCGCGAAACAAAACGGTTACCTCACGGCCTGGCAAAAGACCCATTTCCATCAGCTTCAACCGAATGGACGAATCCTCGATGGAAGTGACTGTTGCGCAATTGCCATTTTTTATATCCGAGAGTTTTGCTGACATGTAGACCTATTAACTACAAAAATAACGCTTAACAAGGGTTTTTGAATACCTTATTCGAGGTATTTTATGCTATTTTTTCCTTCAATACAAGCCTTGCAGTTTGGCGCGTACGTTGTTCAACCAAGGTTTCTTTTCCTTCGCTTAGCATCGCTAAAGTTTTAGCATCGTAATGGCGAATGGTCACGAGTTCAAGTCCTTCATTGTAGCGAACTTCGTAGTTGTCTGTGAACAGCTCAATGACTTTCTCCGGATCTGTTTTACTGCGGTCGGCAAGAATAGAAAAATTCAACGCGGAATTTTGCATCAAATTGATTTTCACCCCAATGGTAGCCAAACGGTTGAAGATATCGCTCAGATGCTCCTCAACAATGAAAGAAAAATCGCGTCGGTTGAAGGAAAACAACACTTGATTTCTCATCACAATGAATGATGGAATCAAATGGTCGTTGGCCGTTGAAGCTTGAATAACTGTACCTTCTGCTTCAGGCTCAAGAAACGACTTTACAAAAAGTGGAATGCCTTTGTTTTGAAGTGGCTTCACTGTTTTCGGATGGATCACAGAAGCTCCATAATACGACAATTCAATGGCTTCGCGGAATGAAATCTGATCGAGTTTCACTGTGTTTTCGAAGTATTTTGGATCGGCATTGAGCATCCCTGGAACATCTTTCCAAATGGTAACGCTCTCGGCATCGGTGCAGTATGCTAAGATTCCTGCGGTATAATCAGAGCCTTCACGACCTAAAGTTGTGGTAAATCCTTCAGCCGTGGCACCAATAAAGCCTTGGGTAATCAGAATATCATTTTGCTCAAAGGCAGGGATCAAACGTTCGCGTATGAGATCTTCTGTTTTTTTCCAATCTACGTTCCCTTCACGGTAGCGATTGTCGGTACGTATCAATTGGCGTGAATCTGCCCATCGTGTAGCATGACCTTGCTCATTGAGGAAGGCAGAAATAATTTGTGTGGACAACAGCTCACCCAAAGAAACAACCTGATCGTACGCATAATCAAAATTCTCGGGAAAAGGTTGATGAAAGCGTACACGTAGACGTTCGAAGATGTCCTCAATAGCATTGTGAGCCGCATAATGCCGCTCTTGAAACAGCTCGGCCATGATGTCGAGATGAAAGGCATAGAGATCATCCACCAAGGCATCAAATGCTTTTTTATCGTGTCGCTGTTCAGCTGCAACGATTTCTTCCAACTTGTTGGTGGTTTTCCCCATAGCAGAAACGACAACGGTGATTTTCTCACCTCGAAAAAGGGATAGAATGCCGGAAACATTGCGCACCGCCGATGAATCTTTGACTGATGCGCCGCCAAATTTGAACACTTTCATAGGTCCAAAACTACTAAAAAGAGAGGAGTTAATCGTGCTTCAAGCTTGGAATCGTTGCCACAATTCTACAAGGTATTAGCGGTTGATTCCTAATCGTGTATTTGGCCGTGAACCGAGGTTAAATTCCAATGTTCCACCATTCACAAGATCGGCATGGGTGATGAATAAGCGATTTAAAGGCTTGCCATTGAGATATACAGCTTGAATATACACGTTTTTCGGTGCTTGATGACTGACTTTCACTGTGAAGGTCTTACCGTTTTCCAACTGCAGTTCCGCCGATTTCACACTTGGACTTGTCAAGGCATATTCGGTTGAGCCGGGTGCCACAGGATAAAAGCCAAGTGACGCAAACACCATCCAAGCACTCATCTGTCCACAGTCGTCATTGCCGCCCAAGCCATCTGCAGTTGCTTTGTATTGTGATGGAAGAATGGCGCGTGTTTGTGCCTGTGTTTTCCAAGGTTGTGAGGTCCAGTTATAAAGAAAAGGTACATGGTGGGACGGTTCATTTCCATGCACATAGTTACCGATGATTCCAGCGCGCATGATGTCTTCCGTATGCTCAATGTACTTGTCCGCCAAAGGCATGGTGAACAGGGAATCAAGGTGTTCGACAAAATGTTTGTCACCACCCATCAATGAAATCAAGGCTTTCGGGTTGTGTGGAACATAGAGGCTATAATTCCACGCATTACCTTCAATAAATCCTTGTCCATGCGTGTCCAAAGGATCAAACGGTGATTTGAAGTTGCCATTGGCTAATCGCGGTCGCATGAATCCGATGGTCGAATCAAATACCTCAGTGTAGGAATCCGCACGCATCAGATAATAGTCTTTCAAATCAATTTCTGCCCCTTGAGATAATTCTGGATGCAGCGCCAACATTTGCGCAATAGTCCAATCGTCGTAGGCAAATTCTAAGGTTTTTGACACGGAATTCCCACTTTGGTCTTCCGCTACATAAAACGAATTTGACATGTAGGATTTTAAGCCGTCAAACCATTCATTGTTCGATGTTTGAATACTTGCCTCCAAAGCACGCATGTGGTCGAAGCCTGTTACACCTTTTACCATGGCATCAGCTAAAACGGAAACAGAGTGGTACCCAATCATGCACCAATTGTCATTGGCATAATGCGACCAAACAGGCAACATCTTATGTACACTTTGGTCGTAATGCGCGAGCATGGAATTGATCATGTCACTGTTGCGCTTGGGCTGCAGGATATTGTACAAAGGATGCAAGGCGCGGTAGGTATCCCACAAGGAGAAGGTGGTGTAATTGATAAATCCCTCTGCCGTATGAATGTTCTGATCAAGTCCTTTGTATCTGTTGTCCTTGTCCATGTAGACGGTTGTTCCGAGGTAACAATGGTAAAGGGCAGTGTAAAAGTTCGTGTATTCTTCTGGTGTAATTGCTTCAATCTTGACCTTCGATAATTCACTTTCCCACGCTGCTTGACCTTGGCTTTTTATCGATTCAAAGTCCCACAGTGGTGCTTCAGCGCGCATATTCGCAATGGCACCTTCCGTGCTTACGGGTGAGAGCGCAACTTTGACCATCAAGACTGGATTGGCTTTCAAATCAAAATGGATGTGACCGCGAATGCCTTCACCAGCCATCTCAGGAAAATCTTTGGATTGGTTGAATTTTCCCCAAAAGCCATTGTATCCCGATGGACGGTTGTTTTCAAATCCATAGGTGCTGATGGGTTGAGAAAAGGAAATCGCAAAATATACAGTCCGTGTACGAGCCCATCCATTTGTTTGACGGTAGCCTGTAATCAAGGTGTCGTTCTCAACCCGAAGGAAGGTCCACGCATTTTTTCCGTCGTAATTGTAAATACCATGGATCAAATCCAAGATGAGGTGCGCATTTTCTCGCTGATCAAAGGTGTAGCGATGAATCCCAACACGTGTGGTAGTCGTCATTTCCGCCTTCACTTTTGGGTCTTCAAGATAGACGCTGTAATAGTTAGGTGCTGCTTTTTCTGTGGAATGGGAAAAGCGAGAACGGTACCCTTTGTCGGGCTGATCTTCCGTTCCAGGATTCATTTGAACTTTCCCAGTGCCAGGCATAAGGAGAATATCCCCCAAGTCGGAGTGACCAGTGCCACTGAAATGGGTATGGGTAAATCCAACAATGGTGGGATCGTCGTACTGGTATCCCGCGCAGTATTTGTAGACATCACCTGTGTATTTTCCATTGACTGAAAAAGGAATGGTATCCGTGTCAGGACTCAATTGCACCGATCCAAAAGGCATGCTCGCACCAGGATAGGTGTGTCCTGCATTCATGGTGCCGATAAACGGGTTCACATGATCAATTAGCCGCTGGCCAAATGAAAAGTGGGTGGTTAACAATGAAAAATGGAGGATTAAAAATGAAAGCTGAAGGATACGCAAAGAAGAGGCATTCAAAATGAATCGATGCGAAAGAAAAAAATGACCTAGCATGAGCTTAAGATAACTTATCCGACAATAGACGCATTTCAACAGCTGGAGAGATCCGTTCGTACAAGATGTTGTAAACGGCTTCCACAATGGGTATTTCCACCTGGAACTTCTTGTTGATTTCCATCACACATTTCGTCGCGTAGTATCCTTCCGCGATCATGTCCATCTCCAATTGAGCTGTTTTCACGGAATAGCCTTTTCCGATCATGAATCCAAATGTCCGGTTGCGTGAAAATTTCGAATAGGCCGTTACGAGTAAGTCTCCCAGGTAAGCACTTGACTTCACATCGCGGTGAATCGGACTCACTTCATCAATAAAGTTTTCAATCTCTTGAATGGCATTGGCAATCAATACCGATTGGAAATTATCCCCGTAACCCAAGCCAGAACAAATTCCTGAAGCTAGGGCGTAAACATTTTTCAGCACGGCAGAAAGTTCGGTACCAAAGAGGTCGTCCGAAATTGTCGTTTTAATGTAACGGCAAGCGAGTAATTCAGCGACTTCCTCTGCAATTTCATCATCCTGTGCGGCGATGGTCAAATAGGAAAGGCGCTCCAGTGCCACCTCTTCCGCATGACAAGGACCACAAATAATCCCGATATTGTCGTAAGGCGTTCCAAATGTTTTGTGAATGAATCGCGCTGGAATGGCATTGTATTCAGGAATAATCCCTTTTACCGCAGAAAAAACAATCTTGTCCTTCATGATTTCCGTGGGAAAATTTTCAAAAATGGAGACAAGGAATGCGGATGGGGTTGCGATAATCACAATGTCTGCGGGACGAATAATTTCCTCTAAATCTGTCGAAACATTGATTTTGTTGAGGTCAAATTCTACCGACTGAAGGTAGTTTGGATTATGCTTGTACTTTAGAATGTGCGCAACAGCGGTTTCGCTTCGCATCCACCAATTCACAGAATTGAGGTTATTGCACAATATCTTTACAAGTGCGGTTGCCCAGCTTCCACCTCCAATAACTGCTATTTTCTTTTCTGCTTCCACAAGTAATGCTGCGAACAAATTTAGCTTTTTTTTCGAGAGTGCCGTGCGACCATCCGTTTAGGATGAAGGTGAATGAATTAAAATTGAACGATTAATCCTCTAGTTCAGAGAATCCTACGCGCAAAATATTACCGAAATATAGGTCCTTTCCGGTAGTGGTTTTCATCCACAACTCTTTTACTTCAAAAGGTCTGTTTCCGAAATAAAGTTCAGCCAATCCTTGCAACATACTCAAGTCGAAGGTAGGTGAATAGGTATTCACAATCAGGAATCCATCTTCGTCGAGGAGGGATTCAGCGCTTGCTAAAAGATCGTCGATTTTTTCTTCCAACTTCCATTTTTCCCCTTTGGCGCCAATGCCCCACGCTGGCGGATCCATAATAATGCCTTTGTATTTATTCCCGCGCTTTACTTCGCGATTGGCAAATTTTAAGGCATCTTCCAATACCCACTTAATGTTGAGTAATCGGCTTTCTTCCATGTTTGATCGCGCCCACGTAATGAGTTGCTTGACGGAATCAACATGATAGGTTTCGGCTCCTGCATTTCGCGCTACACATGAAGCTGCGCCGGTATAGGCAAAGAGATTCAGAAATTTATCGTCAGAATGGAGTTGCTTACGGATGAGGTCCCAGTTACTGCGTTGCTCAGGAAACAAACCGACATGTTTGAATTTGGTCAGTTCGAGTTGAAAATGCAATTGGCGGTAAGTGATGCTCCATTGTTTTGGAGAGTTTTGTTTCAAAGCGCGCCAAGTACCGCTGTTTCCAACTTTAGCACGAAATTCCCAGTTGGCCATTTTCTCCCATTCGGTGAAGGGGATTTCTGACTTAAAGTAGGCTTGAATCTCTGGACGAATGGTGACAACATTTCCCCAGCGCTCTAATTTTTTTCCGCCTCCAGCGTCGATGAGTTCGTAATCGGCCCACGGCTGAGAAACGATGCGATTTGAAATTTCTTTATCCATCAGCGCATGCGCGGCATTTTCTTGCGGCCACCCATCATCTGCGCCATGCGCATTTGGTTCTTAGATGGCGCACCCTTCATTTGATTTTGCATCATTACGATTTGCTCTTTGAGCATCCCCGAGTTGTCCATTTTTTTTGCTTCAGCCAATAGTTTTTCAGCTTCAGCTTTGCGGTTCGTCTGCAAACAGATTCCAGCTAAATGCATGCGCGCAACAGCGTTGTCTTGACCTGTACGCAGTCCAAGTCCAATCGCTTTACGCAAGTAGTGTTCACTTTTGGCAAAACCAAATTCTTGGGTATTCATCACCGCTTGAAGAAACAAAACATAGGCATGTTGCTTGCGTGGCAAGAGGTGAGGAGCAGAGATGCGGTTGATGTATTTCTTTGCTTTATCTGTATCTCCCAAACGCATTTGGTTGAGCGCAAGAATCATGTTTTCATTGCGGAAGAATGATAAAATCACAAGTCCTACGGGTAAAATCATGGTAATTCCCCAACCCCAATGGCCAGTAGCAAAAAGCCATACGGTAAAAAAGAGTGATGCTGCAGCAATAAGGCAGCGAAGAATGAATCCTGTCATGGTTTAATTAATTGTTGCTATACATTTTAATTCAATCGCAATAGGTGTAGGAAGCGAGTTGATTTCCACTGTTGTGCGGCATGGTAAGTTGTCTTTGAAATACTCGGCATATACCCGATTGTAGGTGTGAAAGTCACGTTTCATATTTACCAAAAACACCGTTACATCCACAAGCTGATCCCAGCTAGAACCCGATTCTTCAAGGATGATGCGTACGTTGTCGAAAACGCTACGGCACTGTGACTCGAAATCAAATTCAATGAAATTTCCATTTTTGTCAAGTACTAGGCCTGGTACGGCAGAATCTGTCGCATCGGAACCCGCAACGCGCGGACCAACACCAGAAAGAAAAAGTAAATTCCCAACCTTACGGGCATGTGGGTACAATCCAACTGGTTTTGGTGCTTTCGCAGTAGAAATTCGTGAAGGATCCGTCATGTGATGAATTTGTTGCAAATATAGGGAATTCAAAGAAAACAGAAGCCTTGTTTGGGTGTTGACGAAGAAAAATAGCCCCGTTTGATCGTTTTTCATAAAATTCTACACTTCCACTTGTGGCTTGCTTTTTGCCAAGCGCGGAAATGTTTAAATTTGTACCATGAAATTTTGGACGTTTTCATTGCTTTTGTTCTGCACGGCTTTTCTCAATTCATGCATTGAATTGGTGGATGATATTAAAATCAACAATGACGGCAGTGGAACATTAAAATACACCATCAATTTAAGCTCAAGCAAGGTAAAAGTTACATCCATCCTTGCTTTGGACAGTATAAATGGAATACGAGTACCGTCAATTTCTGAGTTGAACAATAGAATTTCAGAATTTCAGAAAAAATTGGATGCCAAGTCGGGTATCTCAAATGTTACCGTAGAGTCTGATTTTGAAAATTTTGTTTTCAAACTTCGCTGCGATTTTACCAGTGTAACAGCACTGCAAACGGCGATTAAAGAAGTGGTGCGTGATGAACTGCGCGACAAAAATGTCCCAGAATTGGACGCCATTTGGTTGAACTGGGATGGTCAAAAATTGGTACGATCAATCCCAGAAATCTCTGTTAAAAAAACAACCGAATTTCAACAAGAAGACATTGCCCTACTCAAACAAGGAACTTACACTTCAATCACTCGATCTTAAGTAGCGCTCTAGGTGTGACAGGTCAAAGCATGACCGATCTTCCCGCCACTACAAAATCAGAAGCACTCATCCCAAAAGATGCCGTGACAGTGTTCAGTTTGAACAACATCAGCCTTTTACAGAAAATCTCATTGGACGACCTTGTGCGCTATGAATTCATGGAAGAGGTCCAGCAAGAATTATTCGATGGTTCTACTACTGGAAAAACATTGAAAGACTCAGGAATTGACTTCGATCAAAAGTTGAATGTCTTTTACGGCAAAGGTCAAAATTATGAGGTGTCTGGGTTTACTTTAGGCATCAAGGACAAACAAGATTTATTTGTCGTTTTTGATGATTTTGAAAAAGAAGAAGACCTCTATCCAGGTGTTGAATTTTACAGCTCTTATTTCAACCATTTAATCATCAAAGGCGATGCAGCCTTACTCGTACGTGTTGAACCAAACATGGAAAAAATCGATGAAGTCACGGATTCGATTTGGTACTCTCGCGGGAATGAAAATCCTTACTATATAGAGGGTTATGAGGAGTTTGATGGCGATGGTGAGTTGATGGAAGGTGAGTTTGAGTTCGACGAAAATGATGCACCGGCTGAGGAGTCTGATGAGGAGTTGCTTGAAGAGGAGGGAATTGAAGGGATTTTAGAGGAAGAGAATTTACTCGAGAAAAACTATTACGAATTGCGCGATAGTGTACAAGTGATGTTGGAAATGGAATACCTTTCTGCCCTGTGTGAGGAATTGTTTGTAGGACAGATCAATCTCGTCAATTCAGACACTCGTTTTGCGGAGCAGTTGACACATACCTCGGAAGGTGTTTTCTACCTTGACAATTCACGGAACCTTCAAAAAGCTCAAGGTATGTGGTACATGCAAACAATGTTTCCATCGTTGTTTGAGGACATGAAGGAGCTGTACACAGGAAATGTGATTCTTGGTGATCTTATCCTAAATCAAGCGTCTGTAGAGTTTAAGATGGAAGTGCGCTATGGTGAAGAACTCGGATCCATTTATGAAAAAATGAACGATTCAAAGTTCGATAAAGATGTCTTAAAATATATCCATCAGGACAACACAGCATTTTTCACCTACAATGTGAATTTGCGTGAAGCATACGAACAAGCTTACAAGGTGATCATGCCGATTTTATCTTCGGAGAAAAATGCCCGCATGAGCTCAAATGTATTGACCATAGAATTGCTAAATGAGTTCATCAACAAGGACGCTTTATTTGGGACATATAAGGGAAGTATGTTTGGTACTTTCAACGGTATTCAAAAGATTAAAACAACAAAAATTGAATTCAGCTACGACGAAGAAACCTTTGAATATAGTGAGCGTGAAGTTGAAGCCGAGGAGGATATGCCAATCTTTACCATTGGGTTTTCGACAGAGCGCGCAGATATTCCCGATAAAGTGTTGAAGCACTTGTCGCGTTTGACCTCTCGATTTAAAAATATGGGTACATACTGGGTATATGAACGTGCCATCCTAGACGCTGCAGATTTATACATGATTAATCAAAATGGCTTATTCATTTTTACCAATGACGCAGACTTAGCGATGCGACATTCTGCCGGATTCGGTAAGGAAGCCTTGTCTAAAAAAGAGGCCAAGCGCGCAAAGAAGAGCGGTTTCATGTATGCTCACATAGACTGGGCTAGGGCGATTGAACGATTCCCTCGTGACTTCTTCAGTGAGCGAGAAAATGAAATTATTGAGGCCATGCGCGGTAAAACGGGAACCATGGAGCTGACATCGTCAAAAACCAGCAAGGAGAAAACAAACCTTACTTTGGAGTATAATTATCAGGGTGTTTATGACAATTCAGGGAAATATCTTCTCGATTTGTTGAACAGTATCTATGTCATTTCGAAATAATTCAACTTCATGTTTAAGAAGGTTGTCCTTATTTTAATTCTTTCTGTTGCATTAGGTGTGTTCCTTTATTTAAGGCCAATTTTATTTGGAAAAGTAGATCTGCCTAGAATTGAAGATCGTTTGCCCGAAGCCGATTTCCTAGGACGAGCCTATTTACTTGATGTAGCTCGCGAGACCAGTGGTATGTTGTTTTACCATAAAATTCCTTACCGTGATTTCTTCTCGTACGAGTTTTTGCTCGGTCAAGGCAAATTGTATGGACTCAATCTGCAAGACCCAGTTTACTTCTTTGCTTATGAAACAGGCCAATGGGGTGCGTTGATTCATGTGAGCGATAGTAGCAAAATATTTCAAGGGATCGAACGCTTGCGGAAATTCGTAGATATTCGTGACACCTTGATCAATGAACAAAAGGCGTATTCGTATCCAGCTGAGAATGGGTATTTGTCTTACGGAAAAAATTATTTGTTGGTCTACAAAGGCAAGAACTTCGAGCCGATTTTAAAACGGGTTAGTGAAGCGAAGCGCTATGCACTTGAACCATGCTGGAAAGCATTTTTACGTGAAAAGCACTTCCGAAAGGAGAAATTAGTCATCTACTCGAATTGGAAGAAGCTCAAGGAAAATGGAATTAAAACAGCGATTTTCGCGCACGATAGTGACTCTGTTAGTTTTAGTTTGTTGGCGTATGTGCGCAATTCTAAACCATTGAATATCTCAATGAAATCTCCTGGACTGAGCTTTAAGGAGGGCGAATTTGCAAGTAAAATGCTCAATATTCACCTCGATATTACCAAGTTGAGAACAAATCCGACAGATCCAATTTATATGTGGCTGGTAAAATTGGGACGCAAGATTGGGTTTCCAACAGCAGAATTTCTGAATGCATGGGATGGGGATTTATCTTTTCGACAAGGCGGATTACAAACGGTTCAGGAAACGTATATTGAATCAGTTCTTGACGAAGATTTTAATGTGACAGAGGTTGAGAAGAAGAGAAATGTCTCAGTTCCCGGATTTTCGTTAATACTTTCGATGAATGAGAAAGGTCAGTCACTATTCAATCGATTGATGACCAAGGGAATAATTACGCAAGAAGAAGACAAATTCCGATTCTTATTTTCACCAGCCTTGCGTTTCAAAAAGAAGGATAATTATTTCATCTTCCACTCCGGTGCGAGTACACCTGCTCTTGAGGAACATCGACGAAACAATGGCGTTTGGACAGAGCGAGGAACGCGTTTGCAATTTAGTTTGGATTCGTTGAGCCGCAACGAGGCTTTTGGAACAATCTATATCCCTGTAGATCGTATTATTCGAAGAAATAAATTCTTATAATTTACTCTTCCTTACCAAAACGTAGCAACGTTTTGTGAATGTGCGAAATGCTACAATTGTACTTGTCGGAAAGTTCCTTTAAAGTCATACCTTTTTCTGTTCTTAGGTAGTGTATTCGCTTTTTCTGGGCATAGTCCAATGGATCAGGTCGTCCATTCGAGGTGTTGCCACCTTTAGGACCGTACTTAAGGCGGCGCTTCAACCATAATTGCGAATTGTCGCGTTTACCTGACTCGAATCCCTTTTTAATGGATGCGCTAAAACTTGTCCAGGCAAGGTTTTCAATAGAATTGTTCTTTAGGTTACCATCTAAATGAACAACAACTTTGTTTTTTCTGGGTTGAGGGTTCGTTATGAAGGCCAAGGCAACTACTTTATGAGGGTATACCGTGCGTCGCTTTCCCTTGTCGTCAACAAGATCAGTGAGTAGGAATCCGTTCTTGGGATGAACACGAATGGTCTTTGTGCGCCCTTCCAGGTGAACTACACGTCCGTTGCTCATGATCGTAACACGCTCAATAGAACGTATGTTACCCATGTTAGATACCTCATAATTCGAAAAACCGGGAACAACTTTCCACTCTTCCATTTTAAGCCTTTGTTAAATAAACAAGACAGTTTCGATTTTGTTCGCTGTATTCATTGAACTTCCTGCATATCTAACATTCAGCTGTAAATAACTATTGATTGGGGAAAAAGACTTTGCTTCACCGCCTCGCTACCTTTAAATAAAAACGAGTATGGCAAAAAAGCAAAAAATCTTCGTCTTAGATACTTCTGTATTGTTGCACGACCATCACGCAATTACAAATTTTAAAAAGAACTTTGTTGCCATACCGATTACTGTTTTGGAGGAACTAGACAAGTTTAAAATTGGTAACGACACAAAGAATTTCTCGGCGCGAGAAGTGATACGTCAGATTGATAAACTTTCTACGCATGGCAGCCTTCAAGAATGGATTAGTTTGGGTAAAGAGTTGGGAAGCTTTCGAGTTGTTTTAGAAAATAATCCTAAGGAAATCAATGCTGAGTATGTGTATTCGGCGGGAAAGAATGATCATAAAATCATCAATTCAGCTTTGTTTTTAAAGGAAACTGAACATAAAATGGAAGTTGTTCTCGTGACCAAGGACATTAACCTTCGGATTAAAGCAAAGGCATTAGGTATTCATGCTGAAGACTATGAAACGGGTAAAGTTGAAATCAAAGAGGAAGGAACGACCAATACCATTGACCATGTAGATTCTGAGGTTATTCGACATATTTTTCATGCGGGTAAAGTGGATGAGAATGGCATCTTAGGCAAAAAGAAAATGGCTAACGGATATTATATCCTCAAGAACGGAAAGTCCTCCTCCCTTGCTTTTTACGATCACTTTACGGACCAATTAGAGCGCATTGAAAAAGAATATGTTTATGGGATAAAACCAAAAAATGCCGAGCAGGCTTTTGCACTTCATGCGCTAATGAATCCGCACATTAAGCTTGTTGCCTTACAGGGTGTGGCTGGAACTGGTAAAACGTTGCTTGCCTTGGCATCGGCGCTTGAACAAAGTAAAAATTTTCATCAGATAATCTTGGCACGGCCAATTGTTCCGCTATCGAATAAGGAAATTGGATTCTTACCCGGTGATGCGAACGATAAAATCGGACCATACATGGAACCTCTTTGGGATAATCTAAAATTCATCAAGTCTCAATTCAGTGAAAATGAAAAGAAATTTAGGGCAATCCTCGAAATGGAAAACTCTGGTCGCATAGTAATTACACCTTTGGCATTCATTCGTGGGCGAAGTTTATCTAACATCATGTTTATTATTGATGAAGCACAAAATCTTACACCTCACGAAGTGAAAACAATTATTACAAGGGCTGGGGAGAACACAAAAATTGTATTCACAGGCGATGTAAATCAGATAGACACCCCTTATTTGGACGAATATTCAAATGGCTTGGCCTATTTGATTGATCGTTTGAAAGGACAGAAGTTATTTGCGGATGTTGTTCTGGAAAAAGGGGAGAGATCTGAATTGGCTAACTTGGCGAATGATCTTTTGTAGTGAAGGAGGTGAATACATTGTTTAAGGCAGCATCTAAAGTGTGATATCTAAACACAAATCCCGACTGAATTATTTTCTGATTCGACGCACTTGTCCCCTGCAATAATACATCGGCCATTTCTCCGAAAAGTATGCGCATGACAAAGGCTGGGACGGCAGGAAAGAAGAAAGGTTTCTTGAGTTGTTTAGCGAGTGTTCGCATAAAAGTCTTGTTGGAATCGCATTGTGCTACAGCATTGTATGCACCTTCTAGATGATGGTTCATGGCGTGAATGATGATTCCAACCAAATCTTCGACATGGATCCAAGGCATGATTTGAGTCCCCTTCCCAAGTGGTGAGCCAATGCCTAATTTAATCGCTGGGAGCATGCGTGTTAGCGCGCCACCTTTGCGACCCAGAACCACAGCAGTCCGCACTTTAACCACTGGACATTTCACAGCGAATACATCTGCACTCTTTTCCCATTCTTTCACCAAATCTGAAAGGAAATCGGTACCAAACGGATCAGTTTCTGGATGTTGTACATCATCAATATCGAATCCATAAGCATTGATTCCTGAGGCACAAATAAATTGTTCAAGGGTAGGCATGTACTCAATCATGCTGAACAAGAGTGCATTCGTCCCGACGCGTGATTCGTGTAAGTCTTTTTTTCGTTCTGATGTCCAACGTTGATCTGCAATGCCGGAACCACAAAGGTTGATAAGAACTTGAACGCCTTCGAATGCGGTAATATCCATTTCTTTCTTCGCTGGATTCCAGATATAGACATTCGCTGAATCTGATTTTCTTGATAGGATTCGCACTTCATGACCAGCGTTGCGCAATTCGTGAACAAGTGTTTTACCTATAAAGCCAGTTCCACCAGCGATTAGTATTTTCTTTGACTCTGCCATAATTGTTAAACACGTTCAAGAGGAAAAGGTTGTTTTATTCATCAAAAAACAAACGTCCATTGATCCACTCAGGATCGAGCGTTGCCTTCTTTTTCGAATAAAAGGAAAGTGCGGGCTCATTCCATTCCAATACTTGCCAATCCATGCGGCGAACTTTTCGTGTTTTGGCAATTTCTACGACGCGATCAAAAAGCTGTGAACCGATGCCATCGCGACGGTACTCAGGAAGTATAAAGAAGTCTTCCAAGTAAAGGCATTTCCCTTTCCAAGTTGAATAGTTGGTGTAAAATAGGGCAAAGCCAATGATTACCTCATTTCTCTCAACAACAAGTGCATTACAAATTTTCTCTTCAAAAAGATGAATGGCTAAGTCACTTGCTGTATTTTTAACTTGTTCTGGTGCCTTTTCGTACAGGGCCAAGGCATGAATGAGCGACATAATCGCATGTTCATCCCCGGGAGTTGCTGTTCTGATTGTCATGCTTATTGAACGCCAGCGAGGTTGAAACGTAAGCGAATACCTGTGCTCATATTTCCTGTTGGGAAGGCAGTCGCGATCTTAGGTGTATTGATAACCTGATCGTAGTACAACTGAATAGTAAGGTTTTGTGTCAAGTTATAGTCAGCAGACGTTTTGATTGATATGACACGTTGTCCAGCTGTTGCTTGATTCGTGTTCTCAACGATCTTACGAATCACTGTCAAGTTATCTCTAAAGGAGAAGTCGAAACGGATGTTCAAATCGGAAGCTGGAATTTTCTCAAATGGCAACTTCACCTTGGCGAATTTATATCCTGCACCAATAACCCACTCATCACCGATGATTTCAGTCACTTGATTGTTGTTCATAGAAAGTGTAGCCGAGCGGTCTTTTTTGTATTCGAACTTCGTAAGTAATGACTGACCTTTTATATTCCATGTTGCATCAAATCCGATTAGTGGGGAGAAGCGTTGTGTCAACGTCAAGTTTTGAATTTGACGACCTGCAAGGAAGTTGTTGTTGATATCCAAGGCTGAAGCATTACCAGCAACATCGAATTCAGCATTCAAGTTTGTTTGCAAACCAGTAACACTCACTGTGGAGCTATATGCGTGACGGATCACGAAGTTCTTCACATATTTCTTTGCGAAATCAAATTTCGTAAGACCATTGTAGTTAATTGACCAGTTTGGCAATGGCATATTCTTCAATGGGTTAATGTTCTTCGCGTTTACCGTGCGGTCCGTGTAAGACGTCAAGAACGCACCGATAATTACTTCTTGCTGTGTACCGTTGTATCCGCTGTAGTATCCGGATGTCAAGGCAGAAGAATTGGCATTGTTCGCTCCAAGAACTTGAGATACCAAAGGACGGTTTGTCAATAGATTATCGAAAACTGAAGAAGAGAATTCTTTGCCAATCAATGCGAAAGCTGATCCGACTCCGATTGTAGAATACGTGAGTGTCCCTGTTTCAACTCGACTTTGTCCTTCGTACTGTTGTGTTGATTCATTCCAACGGTAGAATTCGTTCGAGTTATTCCCAAATGTGCGGTTCAAGGAAAGCTCGATGGTCAGATCTTTCAATGGCTCCAGTGAGGCACGCATGGTCAAGTTCTTCGAGTGGGTCATTGTATATTGCTTGTTCAGGTCTTGATTTTGAACCAACCATCCATTGTCTGCAGCTGTTTGTGCGATGTTGTATCCTGTTTCGCGACCCCAAATATCATAGCGTTGTTGGCCGAAAACAAAACCACCGAGTGGTGCACTGAAGGATGGATTAAATCCTAATATTCTACTTTCTTGGTTGTAACCTGGAAGTAAAGTACCGTCATTTAAAGCGTAGGTAGCAGACACGTTGCGCACAGTCATGAGGGCACGTGCAAAAAATCCGGCTACGGGGTGGACCTTTCCTCCACGTTTTTTCTCACGCTCCTTGCGTTTGTCTTCACGTTCTTTTTTCTTCTTGGCCTTTTCTTTTTCCTTCTCGGTCATTTCTGACTCAGGTTTTTCTGGTTCTTTATCTTTATCTGTTGCCTTGTCTGTTTGGCCTTTAGTACCACCTTCAGCACCCGTATTTCTTCCACCTACTTCTTTAGATGTCGCTGTTCCTCGTCCACCTTTACCGTCTTGAAGCACTTTTTTCAGGTAAGGAACCTTGTTATAAAGATTCATGAAATTCAACTGCCCAGTCATGTTAATGCTGCGGTTGTTTTGGATTATATTTCCGAATGCACTTTGTCCGAGAGGTGCGCGTTGCCAATTATATGTTCCAGAGTATTTAAAGCTTGCACTCATCCAATCCGTTGCAGGGAATTTATCCAATGGAATCGTGTAGTTGATGGCGTAGTTGTGCGAGTAATCCATGGTTTTACCCAATGTATTCATTTGTGAACGAATGGTATCTTGGAATGCTTGATAAGCAAGTGGATCCTCTTTGCGGTCAACACGTTCATTACCTTCTTCGAAGATGGCTCTGTTGGCAGCGTTAAATGTGAATTTCAAGTTCTTTGTAATATCATAGCCGAGGGCATACGTTCGGTTCCAGTTGAAACGTTTCACATAAACAGGGGCAAATTCGTAGTCAGGAACGAGGTTGTTTCGAATTTGACGCTCGTTGTAAGTGCGCAGCAAATCATTGCTAAAGGATAGATTTTTTGGAGTGAGGAAAAGATTAAAGTCTTTTACTAAGGATAACCATTTTGATTTTTGCAGGAATGGCACTTTTTTAAATGGCTCGAAGGGCTTAGCTGTGAATGAATAATTGTAATTCAATCCTGTATTCCACGTTTTCGTTCTGTCATAGTTGGTGTTGAAATCCCTGTGTAAATTCTCCGAAAAAGCGTATGATGCAGACCAGTTAGAAATTATCCAGAATTGTGGTTTTGCACCAGCTTGCAACTCCTTGCGAACATTCGTAAAGTTGTAGGACTTGCGTTCGGTAAAATCTTGACCTAGTTTTGCCCTCTCGCGACGCTCAGCTGCCTCATAGGAAGATAGTTTAATATCGGGATTGAACGGATCGTACTCAGGGTTAATTACTCCAACAGAATAACCATAGAAGAATGGCAACGAAACGCGTGCCTTGCGACCGAAGAATTGTCCTAATTGAACATTGGCATTCATGTCAATGCCCATGCGCTCATTACGTTGGCGATCTTGAACGCGGCTTTCTACGCTTCCCCAGTTAATTCCCGAGTAGTTACCAGACATAGAGATGTTCGCAAAATCCGCCATTTGAAGTTGCATTTGGGCAACAGCAGCAGATCCTCCTTCACTAACGAAGTCTGTCAATCTCAGCTCATTGATCCAAATGATTGCGCATTCCGCTTCTCCATTATCTGTTGAAAAAACGTTTGATGACTTAGAAGGATTTCGAACCCCGACCATTATCGTGCGAAGACCTTGTAAGTTAGGGCTACCTTTTACTTTGATACGCTGGCTCGTACTTCCAGGCACGAAATCAGCATATTCAATGACATACGACACGGAGGAGTTTCCTCCATCAATGAGATTGTTTCGTTTCTTCTTGAGGTTTAACAAATCATCAAAGACAATTTCTATGTTGTTCAAGTCTGGCCAAATATCTTCTGGTAAGGTTGCTCCCCACTGAGTTTCATAGAGAGGAATCTCATATTCGTAATAGTTGTCGCTAAAGTCCGTTCCTAAACGAACGAATACCGTCAAATCTTTGTCATTCAATGGTAAAGAAGATTTCACTTCCTCCGCATGTACAAACATTTTCAATTTCTTGTACGTTCGCACATCAAACTGAACATTGCGGTAAGCGGCACGTGCATCTCCATCCTGAAGATTACAGATATCAAGTACCAATGATTGTTCATTAAGCTGACGTTGAAACGTTTGAGAAGGGTCGATTTCACGCTGAATACCTGGAGGAATCTCGTATTTAACTGGGCTTCGTTGATCGTTTTCTTCTACGTTAACGGCACCGATGTTAAAGGATGTAAGGTTAGGGTCGACTTGTACACTTTCTCCTGGTGTTGTCAAATCATCAAGGTATCTTCTCCATTCTCCACGAATCAATTCAAGCCGAGCAAAACGCAAAACCACCTCTTCATCGAAGTCTTTCAGGAACATGCGCATGAATCGAATAGATCGGAAGTCAGTAATGCCATTCACTTTTCGTTCGAAGTCACGAATAGGAATTTTAAACTGATACCAACGTTCTTCCTTGTTTCCATTTTGGTATACCTGAACATTTGTGATGAAATTTTTTCCTACTTGCAAGTCACTGTGACGCAGACTTACGCGGTATTGGAAATAGCTTTCCGACTCAGCGAGGTTGTTATCTTGGTTGATATCTTCCAAGTCGGGTATATTAGTTCCCTGTGTTGGATAGCCATCGACATTCGCAGTATCTGACATTTCTGTGGTCGGAGAGTTACCCTCCATTCCATTATATTTCTTATACCTTTCAAGGATGTTCAAGGTGTCAGCATCGTAGTTGTCGTCACGGTAAAAGTTGTAATCATCACCCGAAGGGTCATTGATCATGCGTGATTTCGTTGCAGGATCTAAGTTAGGATTGTTCTGTACCCAATTGACGTAGTTTTGAAACGCTGTACGCTCTTGTACGTTGTTCCAACCATCTAGTCCAACATCTTGATTCAAACGACTGTTCGGGTCTGTATCAAAGGCGTTTACGACAACCTGTTGCGTCGACACGCGCGCCCATACGGTTGTATCGATATTGTCATTTACCGAAACACCGGTTGCAGGCAGACCATTTTCGAAGCTTTTTCTTGAGTCGGTAAGCACGTCTTCTGAGATGTTCCCCAGATTAAAGTAAAGGTCACCACCTGCATGATTCCCATCTGGATCAGCATCTTCATTGAATGGATCGAGCACCCAGAATTGTATGAATTCTACATTGGTTAACTCGAAGTCATTTGTAGATAATGCACGCATAATTCCACCCCATCGATTTTCTGGATTGGAGAAAGAGCCATCAGGTAAAATCGCATTTGTGGTATCGTAGTTATACATCCCACGCTCCTTTGGATAGTAGGCAAGCTCAAGGATAGGAATATTTGTAATTGAACCGTATTGCTGTTGAAGGTTGGGGAAGATATCCCTTTGATTAACAAGGCGCATACGACTATCCGAAAGCATTGTCGGATCATTCTTGATATGCTGTGGTGTCAGTGAGTTGTTTTGATAAAATAAGGGGTCAATCAAGTACCATGATGTTTGTGCACGCTTGTACCCTGCAGAAAGATTTTTACTTTGACCTTCAGGGAATAGATCGGGTTGGCCTTGTGGTGTTGAAGCAAGCCTCCACGCAGTTGATGCACGTAAATCAATAGCGCTTTGGGAACCTTCGAAATCATCAACATAGGAAGTTCCATCTTTATTAATGGCTCTAGGTTGACCGGGAATCAAATGTGCAAATTCACCTGTAAAAGAGAGTGTTGATTTTTGGGTTGTTGAAATAACCGGCAAAAGGTCAACAAGCTTTGTAATGAATGGTAATTCTGTTTTGACGGCTAAGTCAATACCTATAATGTTGTTTTTGAAAGGTTCACTTCCGATATCGACTTTTTGTGTAACAGGTCGTTCCATCATCCGCATCCATGTCGCACCTATATTGAAGTTTTCGTTAAATCGATAATTATAGTGCATTCCAATCATCGACCTGGCTTGAAAGCCAAAGACGGAATTGCTTTCAATGGAAATTTTGATAGGTGTGTTTGACTCTAGAATTCCGCTGTTAAGGATTTTAACTCTACCAAGGTTGTAATCCACTGTATAATCTACGCCTTCAGTAAGTTTAATTCCTCCTGCAGTTACAGTTACTGCACCTTGTGGTACATTGAGCGTATTTAACGGAATATCTGAACTTACGGAGGATTGGTATTCTCCTTTAAAGGTAAAACGATTTTTACTCGGGATTTGCTGAGCCGCAGTTTTTGTGGAGTCGTACAATTCCGTGAAGGAAACCTTATCCACGATAACCTGAGGTATATTCTCTGCCTCTAGTTTTGCCTTTAGTGTGGCGCCGAATGGTTCAATTGTCGAGAAGTAAACGCGCCCATTTCGGGTGTTTATAGTTCCACCATTATCGGCTCTATTCCCAGTAAAATTGATTGGAACGTAATCGAAAACCCCATCCGCGAAAGGTTGCTGATTTTGATTCAGCTTATCCATTTCCAATAACGTAACAAGCTGTTCGTCATCGACACCCTCTAATGGGAAGAAGGGAACAAGCACAGATGTTTCTGGATTGTTGTACAAAAGGTCTATTCTGAATCCTGTTTGATCCACCTGATAAGCACCGATTGAGTAAACGTTCTTCATCATCAAATCCCACACTTTATTTTTTGGATTTGTGATGGTTGGCTTCAATAACTTCAGGATTAGCGCTTGTTGACCAGCGACACCGTCTGTTGAGAATTCACCAACTTGATAGGTTTCTCCACGGTAGGTATATTCATAGGCCACAGCCAATACCTCGTCGTTGTTTAAGGGAAGATTTAATGAGATATATCCTAGAAGCGCATTATAGGAAAACTCTTGCTCAGTAAGTTTTCTAGCGTTTTCTACCTTTTCAAAATGCACCGCTTGCTGGAAAGGTCCAGGTGTTGTGATTTGAGATGTTAGTGCAGGTACGGCATTGGAAAACCCACGAACAGTGGATTGGTTTGATGCCCATGCGTAAAGTCCATTGGCCTCGTTGTCGGGAATGTCACTTGGACCAAAACCGCCAGGGTTTCCTTCACAGTTGCTTTGTTTTCCTTCACCTAAATCGGAAAATGCAATAACATTTCGGGTATTTTCAGTGTTGTTTGTTCGGTTGGTCAACCAAACCTCGATTCGGGTGATGGCCATGGTTGAATTCACGATGGGCAATGTCGACATTGCTTCGTCGTAATGATCGTGGTGATATAAGTTCACAAAATAGTGACGATTCGCTTCGTAATTATCAGCACCAAGTTCAAATCGCTGAACTTGGGCCTTGCCAGTGATATTGATCTCTTGACGTTTACCTTTCGACGAAGCTGCAATGATGTCAAATGTTGATCGACCGAACTTTAATTTTGTTTTCGCCCCAAAAAGTGTTTGTGACCCTTGAATCAAGGAAGTTGGCAACTGCATGGCCACATTCCCCAACTCAATTTTTTGCATGATTTGGTCCTCGTCTCCTGTATATTCTAACTTCGAAACATTGTCGAAATCGAAGGCTGCTTGGGTATTGTAGCTTGTTCCTATTTTAAGTTTCGTTCCAATTTGACCTACGAGGTTGAGCTGGATCTGTTGTTGAAAGTCGAAACGCGTAATCTGTCGTTGTTTCACCGGCAAGATTGGATTATCGTAGCGCGACGAGTTTACACCAAAGGACAATTCAACACTTCCTTGAGGACGGATTGTGATTTGGTCCGAACCAAAGAAGTTTTCAAATGCCTTACTTCCAATCTTTATTGGAAATTCCATTGGTTGGCCCTTAGCGGTCTGCTGCTCAATTTTATCCTTCCAATTTTCACGAAGTGCTTTCTGGCGCTCATATTCCAAGTATTCCTCCAGTGTCATCATGGATGGATTTCTGAAATTTAGTTCATTGCCAATTGTTTCTTTAAAAATGTACCTTCCCGTAATTGGGTCATACACTATCGTTTGCTTTACAGAACTGGGGTCTCCAAGATCAAAACTTTGTGGTGTAGTCTGCGTTGGATCGATATTATTTTGAATAGGAAATGGCAGAGTGTCCTGCGCAAACAGTTGCCCCATAGAGGTAAATAACACAAATACTACGAAGGTGAAGAATGTAGTAGTGAGGTGTTTAAACAATATGTTTTGACTCCTTTTCAATTTATAATAATTTCAGCGCTTCTTTGATGAGTTCTTCCACAGATTCCTGTCCTGTCGAAATTTTATCGAGTACTTTATCTGCAGCTTTTTTGTCAAAACCCAAAGAAACAAGGGCAGTTAACGCATCAAATCGGTTTGTATTGCTTTGACTAAATATATTTTCAGAAGAAAATGTCATTTTTAACATTTTATCCTTGAGATCAATAATCACTCGTTGTGCAGTTTTTGCTCCGATACCTTTGATGCCTTGAATGGTACGCACATCTTCTGATTGAATGGCATGCGCAATTTCGTCTGGAACCATAGAGGAGAGCATGATCATCGCTGTATTTGGACCAATGCCTGAAACAGAAATAAGGTGGTTGAACATCTCGCGTTCTTCTTTCGTGGCAAAACCGTATAAAATATGCGCATCTTCACGCACAATCAGCTTGGTAAATACCCGAATGGCTTCATCTGATCCTAAATTAGTGAAGGTATTGAGTGAGATTTTTACTTCATAACCAACACCTCCACAATCAATCAAAAGATCGGTAGGATTTTTCTCTATCAGTCGTCCGCTTAGCTGTCCAATCATACTTATTTGTTTTGAGCGTCAACAACGGCTACTTTCACCATGTTAATGATTTCTCGAACACTTGATCCCAATTGGAGGTCGATCATCTCTTGTAAAACCTTGTAGGTGATGTTTCCTGAGGAAAGATTAGGGAAAATCAATGTGTTTACCTGCTTATTCGCCAAGTGTGAAAAGGCAAATTTCTCCATCAGAAGATCATTATTCAGCGCAAAGTTTGCTTGAATTTCACCATCAACCACTAAGCTTGGGTATTTGTCGTGCAAGATTTCTACGGCCTTAGACATTTTTTCGGCATCAGGACCAATAGATGATCCGAAGTTGCTGTAGCTCAATAGAGCAATGCGTGGAGTGACTTTGAATTTACGAATCGTCTTCGCCACATTGGCTGTAATCTCAGCGATTTGTTCAGCCGTTGGATTCAAGTTAATGGTCGTGTCTGCCAAAAACAAAGGACCACGCTTTGTATTCAGAATGTACAATCCAGCAACAGTATTGACATCTTTTTCAAGTCCAATGGTTTGAAGAACTGGTCGAACACTATTTCTATAGCTACGAGTCAAACCGGAAATCATGGCATCTGCATCACCCATTTCGACCATCATTGCGCCAAAGTGGTTACGTTCACGCATGATTTGAACGGATTCAAACTCAGTGAATCCTTTACGTTTCCGTTTTTCAAAAAATGCTTTACCATAGGCTGCGCGACGATCGTCTTCCTCTTCTGCTTTTGGATCGATGATCAGCACATCTGGCATCTCAATCGCATACTCCTCAATAAGTGACTCAATTTTGCTCCGTTTACCGAGTAGAATAGGGAAGGCAACACCTTCCTCCATAGCTGTTTGAGCAGCCTTAAGGATTTTAATGTTGTCTGCTTCAGCAAAGACAACACGTTTTGGATTCTCTTGCGCTTTTGCCGTGATGTTACGAACTAGCTTATTGTCAAGACCTAAGCGGTTTTTCAACTGCATTTCGTAAGCATCCCAATCGGCGATTGGATTTCTTGCAACTCCGGAGTCCATTGCTGCTTTAGCTACAGCTGGCGCAACGTAGTAAATCAGACGAGGATCTAAAGGTTTCGGGATGATTTGTTCGCGACCGAACATGATGTTCTTTTCGCCATAGGCTTCAATCACCTCCTCAGGTATTGTTTCTTTTGCCAAAGAAGCAATGGCCTTCACTGCTGCCAATTTCATCTCCTCGTTGATGGTTGTTGCACGCACATCTAATGCGCCACGGAAAATAAAAGGGAATCCAAGCACATTGTTCACCTGGTTAGGATGGTCAGAGCGACCAGTCGCCATGATAATGTCCTTACGAACAGATGTCGCTTCTTTGTAGGAAATCTCCGGCTCAGGATTCGCTAGTGCAAAAACAATGGGATCCTTCGCCATGGCTTTGATCATGTCCTTGCTCACCAGTCCTCCTCGTGAAAGTCCAAGAAATACATCTGCCTTATTGAATGCAGTGATGAGATCAATGGATTTTTTATGTGATGAAAACAATACTTTAGTTTGATCTAGGTCTGTTCGCTCTTGACATATAAGTCCTTTGGAGTCGAACATAAATATGTTTTCCAACTTTGCTCCTAAGGCATGGTATAACTTCGCGCACGAAAGCGCTGAAGCCCCTGCACCAGAAACAACGATTTTAACGTTTTCAATTTTCTTTTTCGCCAATTCAAGCGCATTCAACAAGGCAGCTGACGAAATAATCGCCGTTCCGTGTTGGTCATCATGCATGATCGGTATATCGAGTTCTTCTTTGAGGCGTCGCTCAATTTCAAAGGCTTCGGGAGCCTTGATATCTTCCAAATTGATTCCTCCAAAAGTCGGCGCGATGGCTTTTACTGTTTGAATGAACAATTCAGGGTCGCTCGCATCTACTTCAATATCAAACACATCTATGTCTGCAAAAATCTTGAAAAGCAATCCTTTTCCTTCCATCACTGGCTTTGATGCTTCAGGACCAATATCTCCAAGTCCGAGCACCGCCGTTCCGTTGGAAATTACAGCGACAAGATTCCCTTTACTGGTATATTTGTAGACGTCCTCTTTATTTTCAGCAATTTTCAGACATGGCTCAGCAACACCTGGTGAATAGGCGAGAGACAAGTCTCGTTGAGATGAATATGGTTTGGTAGGAATTACTTCAATCTTCCCCGGTTTCCCCGATGAATGATAGTCGAGTGCTTCCTGTTTGCGTATTTTCGCCATGAATGTTTCTTAGGGGGGTAAAGATAAGAAAATGCTTCGAATAAGAAATCGAACTTGAGGGCATAAAAAAACCCGGACATCAGCCCGGGTTTCATGAAAAATGAATTTCAATTATTTGATCACCACATTTTTAGTCGTTGTGATTCCGTTAGAAACAACAGTTACGATGTAGCTTCCTTTTGCCATGTCAGCAACTGGGAAAGTAACCGTAGAAGTTCCGTTGATTGATTGAAGAGTTTTTGCAGTGATTACACGTCCTTGAAGGTCAAGGATAGAAACTTGGTAATCAGCGTTTGTAGCTTCGAAAGAAACGTTCAACTCATCAGATGCAGGGTTAGGGAATACACTAATATCTCCTAAAGCTAACTCATCTAAAATCGAGCTTCCATCCGTTTTAAGTGCAGCGTCTCTTGTTAAAGTGTTTCCAAAGTTACCAAGATCTAAGTTAATCACGCTGCTACCATTTGAAATAACTTCGATTCCATATTGACCAGCAGGATTAGTACCATATCCGAATCCATCCCCATATGAATCATTCATTATTATTTTGTAACAATTGTTTCCAGCCGGAAGAGTTACATTTTGCGTTTTTGTTTGAAGTGCATCAGGCCCTCCCGCCGCGGTACCCGCTGCGCCAACATATGGTCCACCAGAAGCTACCAAAGCATTCGTTGCGGAATTACGGATTTCCCAAGTTGTTTCTGCTGGATAATTATCTGTGTATACTTTAACAGTAATATTTAATCCAGACATATTTGCAGATACCACACCAACATTATCCGAAGTTAATGCTGCGCTTGCAGGAGCAGCACTGTTAACGTTTGTTAATTGGATAGAATAATTTGCCGCTAAATTGAACGCGTAAGATGGGAAAGTGACTGATCCGGTTGCAAATTGCGCCAAGTTACCAGAAAATGGAGCTGAACTCACTTGTGAGCCGTTTTCTTTAAGAACAACTGTTGCACTGGTAATGTTATTTGTTCCAAAATTCTTAATCTCAGCAGTTGCTTGACCTGAAGTTGAACACAAAGCAATTTCATCACCTTTAAGTTCAGCATGATTTGTAATTCCATTTAACTGGTTTGATGCTCCACAATTCGCGTTGATATTTGATTTCAAATTACTTGCAGAGAGTGCTCCGATTTCATAAACAAAACCATCTGGGCATATGCGGTAAACGGTTGGAAAGTAGGTTATCTCATACAAATCCGCAATTGAACCACTATTGATAATTGGATATGGTGTTCCTGTTACCCAATCACCTTGAGTATTTCCACCTGTTCCATTTAAATCCGCAACCGTAGTAGCGTTGTCTCCTTCAATGTAGAAAACCATTACCTCATCCGAGCCTTCTGGACCATAGGCGTTATAAATATCACCTAAAGCATGAGTGTTATGATAATTCCAACAAGGACCACACCACGTAGCAGAAATATCTAAGATCACTGTTTTACCAGCATTAAGATAATCTTGAAGTGTGTGAGAATTTCCATTCAAATCAACTCCTGTGAAATTAGGCGCAACAGAACCATCCGCAATTTGAGCAGTTGAAGTGTTGATTGCCACAATGCTTGACAGCGCAAGGGCAGAAAGTAATAGTTTTTTCATTCTTTGAAAATTTTTTGGTTTAGACAATGGTTAACTTTGGTAAGCTAACGCGTTCGAATTTACGTCAATTTTTTATTCTAACCATTTTTTGGAGACATTATTTATCTAAACAGCATAAAAACAAAATGAAAAAGTTAATCATATTTAGTGGCTCTGGCATAAGCGCGGAGAGTGGAATAAGCACCTTTCGTGATAGTGGAGGCCTTTGGGAACAATACCGAATCGAAGATGTTGCAACACCAAGAGCATGGAAGAATAACCCCGCTATGGTGCAAGAATTTTACAATTTGCGGCGAAAACAAATTATGGAATGTGAACCGAATAATGCACATATCTTGATTGCTCAATTGGAGTCGAATTACGAGGTAACGGTAATTACGCAGAACATTGATGATCTGCACGAGCGCGCGGGCTCGACCAATGTGCTTCATCTCCATGGAAATATTCGTCAATCAAAAAGTTCTGGTCCAAATAAAGAAAAGGCTTACTATCCAATCGATGGTTGGGAGTTGCAAATGACAGATTTGTGCCCTGATGGTTATGTACTTCGGCCACATGTCGTGTGGTTTGAGGAGGAGGTGCCCATGTACGAAGTTGCGATGCAGCAAATAGCCGAAGCAGATATTCTTATCGTCATTGGGACCTCCCTCCAGGTTTATCCTGCAGCTGGATTAATTAACTATGCAATTAATGCAGAGACCCGCTATTTGATTGATCCCAACGCCGAAGAGCTGAATGTGCCGTCATCATTTCGAGTAATAGCAAAAAATGCCGTGGAAGGGATGACAGAATTACTACAAGAACTGGGTTAGAGCCTTATTTTTTCTTGAGCTGCTCCTTAACGAAAAGCTCCAATGCTGCCGTCATGGATGGTGCATTTGGCATTGGCGCATGCACATCCAAACGCAAGTTATGCTTAGCTACCGCACTTGCTGTGGTTGGACCAAAAGCAGCAATTTTCGTGTCGTTTTGCTTGAAATCCGGGAAATTCTTGAAAAGCGATTCTATTCCTCCAGGACTAAAGAAAACAAGCATGTCATAATACACATCTTCCAAGTCGGACAAATCGGAGGCCACCGTTCGGTAAAGAATGGCTTTCGAGAAATTCATCTTGTGTGCCTCCAAAGTTACCGGAATTGTGTCGCGAAGGATGTCGGTGCAAGGCAACAAGAACTTTTCACCCTTATGTTTTTTCATCACATCCACTAACTCTTCAATGGTTTGTTTTCCAAAGAAGATTTTGCGTTTGCGGTAGGTCACATATTTTTGAAGATAGAGGGCTACTGCTTCAGAAATACAGAAATATTTCATGGTATCTGGAACCTCAAAGCGAACTTCTTCAGCAATTCTGAAAAAGTGATCGATGGCATTTTTCGAGGTAAGGATAATGGCAGTATGTTCAGCAATATTTACTTTTTGCTGACGAAATTCCTGCGCACCAATTCCTTCCACACGAATGAATGGTCGGAAGTCTATTTTTAACTTATATTTCTCCGCCAAATCGAAATAAGGTGACTTATCTCCTTCAGGTTTGGGTTGAGAAACGAGTATCGTCTTAATCGCCAATTTTCAACAACTTAGTTAGACTCAAATCAATGGCCGAAAACTCATTTGAACGCAGTAGTAAGCCACAATCAACGGAAGAATTTCGAGCGTGCAAAGATATAAAAATATATAATACCAAGCCACACCTTTATTCAATATGAGAATGCTGCTTTTGGTAATGCGTTGTAGGACTCGCGTTCCGATGAGGATAGAAAATACGACGAGACATAGAGCATTTAAAGAAGGGTTCATGATCCAAATGAGAGCAAGAACGGACAAGGGAAGTCCTATGAATTCGAAACCAACCCACGAGGTTTGAAATGCGGGCTCCATGGTTTTTCCTTCCCCTGTAATGAAACTGGCCATCGCCATACCCATTATTTCGAAAATGGTAAATCCAACAGGAACAATACTGGCAAAAAGTAAAGATGTGTTTGCCGTTAAGCCAAATGTTCGGTTTAGCATGAGGTAAACACAAATAAATGTCACTATTAAATAGTTGATAATAAGAAGAATCGAACTTAGTGATCCGATGCGCATATTTTCTTTTAACAGCTGTTGAATAGGACCACCAGAGAAAAAAGCGTTGATTACGGTTCCTAGTGCCTTGTAATTTGAAATACGCGCAATGGCGATGAGAACCAAGGAAATGGCAAACAATCCCGTCAAAAAAAACGTGCGATTTTCAGCCCTTGGCACCAATGTGTCAGGAATAGTTCCGCTATCGTTTAAAAGAATCAGTAGGTTGAACATCTTTTCAATGAATGACACAAAGTTAAGAACACGAAGATAGTTTCTGCACCTTAAGCTGAATTATAATTAAATTTGTGCTCAAACGAAAAAATAGCCAAATGAGAACAGACCTGTATGTCCACCCAGACTACTACAACATGGATGACTTGTTGACAGATGAACAGAAACTAGTGCGGGACGCAGCAAGAGCTTGGGTTAAAAAAGAGGTTTCGCCCATTATCGATGAGCATTATGAGAACGCGACTTTTCCAAATCACTTGTTGAAGGGTCTTGGAGAAATCGGTGCTTTTGGACCTTATATCCCCGAAGAGTATGGCGGGCCAGGATTGGATCAAATCTCCTATGGATTGATCATGCAAGAACTGGAGCGCTGCGATTCAGGACTTCGTTCAACGGCATCTGTACAATCTTCATTGGTGATGTATCCAATTTGGAAGTATGGTTCTGAGGAACAACGTCAAAAATATTTGCCAAAATTGGCAACGGGTGAAATGATGGGTTGCTTCGGGTTGACCGAGCCTGATCATGGGTCGAACCCAGGTGGAATGATTACCAATTTCAAAGATGCGGGTGACCATGTCATCTTGAACGGTGCCAAAATGTGGATTTCTAATGCTCCTTTCGCGGATATCGCGGTTGTGTGGGCTAAGGACGAGACTGGGCGCATTTACGGTGTAATCGTTGAGCGCGGTATGGAAGGATTTTCAACTCCTGAAATGCATGGAAAGTTGTCGTTGCGCGCATCCTCAACTGGAGAATTGATTTTTGTTGACGTTAAGGTGCCAAAGGCAAACATCTTACCTGGCCGTTCAGGTCTTGGCGCTCCTTTGAGCTGCTTGGATTCAGCACGATTCGGAATTGCTTGGGGTGCACTTGGTGCAGCTATGGATTGTTACGATCAAGCTTTACGCTACTCGAAAGAACGTACTCAATTTGGTGTTCCAATTGGTTCTTTCCAATTGATTCAAAAGAAGTTGGCTGAAATGATTACTGAAATCACAAAGGCTCAATTGCTAACGTTACGTGTAGGACAATTAAGAAACGAAGGTCGTGCGACATCGGCTCAAATTTCTATGGCGAAACGAAATAATGTTGAAATTGCATTGAACATTGCACGCGAAGCGCGTCAGATTCATGGTGGTATGGGTATTACAAGTGAGTATTCAATCATGCGCCACATGGCGAACCTTGAGTCTGTAGTGACTTATGAAGGAACACATGACATTCACTTGTTGATTACGGGTATGGATGTAACAGGTATTCCAGCCTTTACGCGTGAAATGCCTGATTTGAAATAAATCACTTTACCATAAAATGAAACCACCTCTCGGGGTGGTTTTTTTATGCAATACACCTTCACAAAGCACGTTTAGCCTGTATGATCAAAATTCTATTTCTTTCTATCGCCTGTTTATCTTGCACTGCCTTTGGACAGATCTGGCAACAATTGGAAGATTTCCCAGGTACACCTCGAGATGACGGCAGTTGCTTTGTCATCGATTCGTTCGTTTATACAGGCTTGGGGCGAGATAGTGGTTTCAGTTGCATGCGCGATTTTTACAGATTCAATGGACTGACAATGACATGGTCTGATTGTGCTGATTTGCCCTTAGGTGAAGAAAGACAATACGCCGTGGGTACATCCAACAATGGAAGCGGCTATATTTTTGGTGGCGTAAAATGTGATGGTACGTTTTGCAATGATTTGTGGCAATACAACCCGCTTTTGAACAGTTGGTCCGTGCTCGCCCCATTGCCAGCAGATGGCAGAAGTGGATCTGTTCACTTCGTATTGAACGATACGTTGTACATCGTGGGAGGAAAAAATCAACAAGGAATATTAACGGATGTGTGGGGCTACGACATCAGTAACAACCATTGGTCTCAAAAAACAGCGCTTCCAGGCAATGGCATCTGGAGAGGCACTTCTTTCGAGTACAACAATCTTGGTTTTGTTGGATTAGGACGAAACAACTTGAACAGCCAAACGGAATTGAACACGGAGTTTCATCAGTATAATCCGGCATCTCAGCAATGGACATCACTCCCCAATCCAGGTCTTTCACCAAGAAGTTATACCGGTACTGCACGCGTGAACAATCTTGTCTCCTTTTTTGGTGGGTTGGATGCGTCGAATGTGGTTTTGAATGATTTTCAAGTTCTAGATGTCAATACTTGGGTGCTAACTGGATCGACTTCTTTCGTTTCCACCTCTAGAAAAGGTATAATGTCCTTTGCCTTTGGCCCTGACTTTTATTTCACGACAGGAATCTCGAACAGTGAACGTTTCAAGGAAACATGGCGAATTTCCAATGTGTTGAATGTGCCAACTGAATCTATTCAATGGATTGCTTTTCCAAACCCATGTACTGATTTCTTGACAATTAGCACTGACATAGGAGCTGTCATTACACTTCACGATCTTTCTGGTAAACTTGTATTTTCATCCATTGCGGAAGTTGAAAACACAACAATAGATGTGTCAACCCTTGTTAACGGAACATACATACTCAAGATGGAAGATCGTCATCAATCCATCCAAATCCACCATTAGGATTGTTCCGCTTCACGAATATCTTTAATGTTCAACTGCAATGTTTCCTTTCCATTCCAGGCATTAATTTCCAAGGTAAACGCGATATCATATGGAATCCCATGTGTGATGAGGTCAACTTTATCGGCCATGTTGAAGGCAATGGCATCGATGGCAATGTCGTATTGAGGCTGAGTTACTAGGAGTTTAAGGTGTGCGTCTTTTAGAATTCGAAAATCACGTGAGTATACATTTCGCGCCATAAACACAGGCGTCATATTTCCTGGGCCATGCGGCTCAAATCCGGCTAAATCGCGTTTTAGCTGAGGAACCATCGTTCTGTTTTCTGTTTTGGAGAAAATTTGATTGAATTCCACCTCCAAGTCAATTTTCACAGTAGGAAATTCGTCTTCAGATGAAATGGTTTCTTGAACTACAGATTCAAACTTTTCCATGAATGGTTTAACGTTTTCCAAGGGCATGGTCATCCCTGCTGCATGTCGGTGACCACCAAATTGTTCGAGGTGTTCTGCGCATTCGCACAAGGCGCCATAAAGGTCAAAGTCATTCACTGTGCGTGCTGAACCTGTTGCCTTCCCGTTTGATTCCGTCAAAACGATGGTCGGTCTGAACCGCTTTTCAATAAGTCGGGAGGCTACAATACCGACCACACCTTTGTGCCAATCAGGCCGAAACACAACCGTTGATTTTTTCACGTCATACGCCGGGTCTTCTTCCATCATGTCAATCGCTTGGGTAGTAATCGCTTTGTCGAGTGCCTTGCGATTTTGATTGTCTTGATCAATTTCTCTGGCCAAAGATTGAATCGCAGCGATATTTTCAGAGATCATGAGTTCAACCGCGATGCGCCCACTTCTAAGTCGACCTGCCGCATTGATGCGTGGTGCAATCACGAAAACCACATCTGTTAGTGTAAGAGGGAATTCTTTTTTCGCTACGGCAAGCAATTCGCGAAAGGCCATTCGTGGACGTGTATTGAGCTGTTTTAATCCGTGTGCACATAAAATGCGATTCTCACCTGTGATCGCTACAATGTCGGCTCCAATACTGATGGCCAATAAATCAAGGTTTTCGAATAAATCGTTCATCGACCAATCGTTTCGGATCGACAAACCTTGAAGCAACTTAAATCCTACGCCACAGCCCGAAAGCTCTTTGTAGGGATAAGGACAATCTGAACGCTTTGGATCGAGAACAAGGCAGTTGGGAAGCTCATCGCCTGGCTGGTGGTGATCGCATACAATGAAATCAACACCTTTTTCTCGTGCATGAGCGACATGGTCAATTGAACGAATACCACAGTCCAAAGAGATGATTAGAGTGAATCCATTTTCTGCAGCAAAGTCAATTCCGATAAAACTCACACCATATCCCTCGGCATAGCGGTCAGGTATGTAAAAGTCGACCTTGTCGTAGTGTTTTTTGAGCATGGTATGCATCAATGCTACGGCTGTAGTGCCGTCCACATCGTAATCCCCGAAGAGTAAAATTTTCTCGCCCTTTTCCATCGCTCGATTCACACGGTCAACCGTATTGGGCCTCCACAGGACTCTGAATCCCACGTTGCATCAATAGCTTAGACACCACGCAATCTGTTTTGAATGCAGGATTTGGTGCAGGGAGAGGTTTTATGAGCCAACGCTTATTCATGAGATATTTGTAAAGAATTACGAATTACGAATTACGAATTACGAATTACGAATTACGAATTAAAAATTTGGTGATTTAAGTATTAGCTAACGAAGTATGATCAAGTCTTACAGCGCAGCGGGTCTTTTGTCTTTAATTCCGCATTTGCGGAAGGGTCTTTTGTCTCTTTTACTACCTTCCATCACCATCAAGCAAGTTACCCAGCCCGCCGAGGATGCTTCCTTCTTCTTTTCGAGGTCCAGTGCCGTACGACAAAATCCGTGAAGCCAATCGTGAAATAGGCAAGGTCTGCAACCACACTTCTCCGGGTCCACGTAAGGTGGCGAAAAACAATCCTTCACCTCCAAAAATGGTGTTCTTGATTCCTCCAACGAATTGAATATCGTAGTCGATTTCTTGGGTGTAGGCGACGATACATCCGGTGTCTACACGCAATACTTCACCAGGTTTTAGGGTGCGTTTCATGATATGTCCACCTGCGTGACAAAAAGCCATTCCGTCGCCCTCCAATTTTTGCATGATGAATCCTTCACCTCCGAATAAACCAGTTCCAAGTTTGCGCTGAAATTCAATGCCAATCGCTACACCTTTCGCTGCACACAAGAATGAATCTTTCTGGCAGATGAGTTTTCCATTGTACTGAGATAGGTCAATAGGAATAATTTTTCCAGGGTAAGGAGATGCAAAAGCTACGCGTGCTTTGCCTGTGCCATTGTGCGTAAATGCCGTCATGAACAAGCTTTCACCTGTCAATAAACGTTTTCCAGCGCCCCACAATTTGCCCATGAATCCAGTGCTTTGTTGCTGCTGTGATCCATCTCCAAAGATAGTTTCCATCGCAATACCCTCGTCCATATACATGAAAGATCCCGACTCGGCAATGGCCGTTTCTTGCGGGTCTAGTTCGATTTCAACCATTTGCATTTCTTCACCGTGAATGAAGTAATCGATTTCGTGATTTGTTCTCATATTTCTTGTGTTTAATTTTTTCGTGCAAAATTAGCTATTCAATCGCGCATTTTTGAAGCCTGCCATAGTCGGAGTTCTTCATAACTAACGTTATCCCCTAGCTGTTCTTTCAACGGTGTCAATGAGGTACCTGTATAATCGCCGATGAGCTCATCGAGTTCAGTAATTCGATCCTGTGGTAGCACTTCATCGATCGACAATTTGTCCTCTTTAATCAATACGGCGCAATGACCAAGAATTGTTTTGACAGATAGGCTTCGCTCCTTGGCTACTTCTTCTGGGTCAAGCCCTTCATGCAGCAATTCCAATGTCTGCTCGTAGGTGCTTTTCTTCTCTTTCTTTTCGCTGGCTTTTCTCGTTTTAACTGGCTTAATGAAATCGTCAGCAAGATCATCGTCTGTGTCCAAAAGCGATCTGTTGTTTTGTGCTTCCTGCTTGACAATTGCAAGCTTATTCGTTTTATAGTTGCGAATTTCATCGTTCCAAACAACTTCTTTGGTGATGTCCTTTCCAGCGTGAAGCGCTTCAGTCAGTAGGCGAACTTTTTTGATGCGTAAAATCGTAGAAGTCAGCAGTTCATCAAGTTCACCGAGTTCTTCAGCATAGGTTTTTGTCTTTCGCACTCTTCCGAGCTCGACCATCTTTTTCAAATTGCTGAGTAGAATGCCGTCTAAAATCTTAAAGAAATAAGTGTACGCGGCATCTGTTCGTTCATGAAGAAACGCAAGGTCTATGTGTTGTGCTGTGAAAATTCGCTCAATTTGGTTTTGGAATTTCTTAGCAGCGTCATTGGCGCTATTTAACGCTTGAAGTTGCGCAGCAAGCCAGGGTTTGTTTTTCCCTTTTTCCGTTTTTGATCCGGCGTTGCGGTAGCTCGCTTCGTGAATGTGCCACGCAGAAACGAGTCCGTACCAATCAAACGCCGAGTGAATAGTTTCGTACAGGTATTTCTTGGTGGCTTGTGTTAGGTGGGTTTCAAGTGTTGAATTGTCGGCTTTGTGCTGTGCAAAGGATACCACTGATTGATCGCTTGACAATCCATTCATCCGCATAGGACTCAAGAGTACCAGTCCATCCAATGAGCGCAGTCGCGAAAGGGCAACATACGCTTGGCCAGGAGCAAATACGTCGGTAACATCAAGCACTGCTTTGTCGAAGGTGAGCCCTTGACTTTTGTGAACGGTGATGGCCCAGGCGAGTTTTAAAGGATAATGAACAAAGGTGCCCAAAACCTCTTCTTTGATTTCTCCTGTTCGTTCGTCCATGGCATACCGAATGTTGTTCCACTCGTAATGATCGACGGTAATTGTTTTGTTTTCTTCAGGAAAATGCACACAGATCTCATCCTTCGACAAGGACTCAATTTTCCCCATCTTTCCATTGTAGAATTGCTTGTCCAGCGCAATATCATTCTTAATGAACATCACTTGAGCGCCAACTTTCAGCTCCATCTCTGGATCAATGGGATACATATGCAGTGGGAATTCACCCGTAATTTCTGCTGAATAGTGAAAACTCTTCCCGTTCAACGTCGCCAATGCTTTCGCATTCATGGTATCTGCCTTTGCATTGTGGGTGGTTAAGGTAATGTATCCCTCTGTTTTGAGTGCGTCAAATGTAGGGTTGACGTAGCGGTTTAAAAGTGAAATGTCCGATTCAGTAATGCGGTTGTCACGAAGGTGGTTGAGGACATCAATAAAATCCGTGTCTTGCTGACGAAAAATCGTTGAAAGCTCAATATATAATGCAGGCTGTTCTTGGATTGCTTTTGAATTGAAAAAGAACATTCCCGAATAGTGGTTGCGCAACACGTTCCATTCGTCAGGTTTTACTACGGGTGGCAATTGCAGCAAATCACCTATGTAAAGCACTTGTACACCGCCAAATGGTTGTGACACACGACGAACATTTCGCAAGGTCCAATCCATTGCATCGAGCAGATCTGCACGTAGCATGCTGACTTCATCGATAATCAACAACTCAAGATTTTGCATCATTGCTCGACGTTGTTTGTTCATGGTGAAATGCCTCGACAAGGTTTCTTTGGTCTCAAATTTTACCGTAGGTGTTTCTGGCGGCTTCATGAACTCCGGAATGAACGCGCCAAAAGGCAATTGAAAGAAGGAATGGATGGTAACCCCGCCAGCATTCAGGGCTGCGATGCCCGTAGGCGCAACAATGACAGCGTTTTTATGTGTGGATTGAATGATTTTTCGAAGAAGTGTGGTTTTACCCGTTCCAGCCTTCCCAGTTAAAAAAACAGATTGGTTGGTTTGGTTGATAAAGCGCTCAGTAAACTCCGCAGGATTTGACGTGGTGTAGGTTGATTTCATTACATTGAAGATACTAAAAAAAGCGGTAGGGCAAAATGATTGTTCAAAGAAAATACGCGCGAACAACGATTTCATCACCTCACATGGCAACATGACGTATCTTTGCGCCATGGCAGGCATTTATATCCATGTTCCGTTCTGTAAAAAAAAGTGCTCCTATTGTGATTTTCACTTTAGCACAACTTTTTCCACTTACCGTGAACGAATGTTGGAGACGATGCAGTCTGAGTTGCTTTCGAGAAAGGCTGAGCTTGCCGGTCATGTGATTGAGAGCATCTATTTTGGCGGAGGAACACCAAGTTTGCTTGTGCCCAGCGAAATCGCATCTTTTTTGACTCTGATTAACACCAATTTCGAGGTGTCCACTACAGCAGAGATTACCCTTGAGGCCAATCCAGATGATATCACTGAAGCCAATTGTACGGCTTGGCATTCACTTGGAATCAACCGTTTATCCATTGGGTTGCAGTCCTTTCGGGAAAATGATCTCTCATGGATGAACCGATCGCATTCGGCCTTGGAAGCGGAGCAATGTGTGTCGATTGCGCAAGCGGCAGGGTTTATAAACATCAGTGTTGACCTTATTTACGGATTGCCAGATTTGTCTCTCGAAGAGTGGGATGCGCACATCGAACGTGTTTTTGACATGAAAATTCAACACATTTCGGCCTATTGCCTAACTGTAGAGAAAAAAACGGCGTTGTATAAATTGGTCAGTTCAGGTCAGCTTACTCCTGGTGGAGAAGAAGCACAGAGCGAGCAGTTTTTGCACTTAATTGATCGATTGACAAATCATGGATTTCACCACTACGAGATTTCCAATTTCGGACTGCCAGATTTGGAGGCTAAACACAACAGCAATTATTGGAGAGGAGTGAACTACCTCGGTATTGGTCCTTCTGCGCATTCTTACAATGGCATTGAACGTCGATGGAATATTGCCAATAATGCCAAGTACATGAATGATTTCGGGCTGAATGAAACATGGTTTGAATGTGAAGTTCTGACTTCAAAGGAGCGATGGAATGAATTACTGATGACAGGATTGCGGACATCGTGGGGAGTAAATTTGCACGATTTACATCAAATCGCATCACCAACAAAGGATTTTGACGCAAAACTGAAGCACTTCCAAGAAAAGAAATGGTTGGTAAAAACGGATACTCACTTAATTCTTACGCGTGAAGGCCGTCTCATGGCGGATTACATTGCATCCGAACTCTTCGTGTAGTCTGCTTTCCTTCGTTTTCGTATTTTTATCCCCTAAAATCAACTGCGCATGCGTTATTCTCTTCTTTTGTTGAGCTTACTCTTTACAGGACTGCTGTTTGGACAAAAAAAAATCATTGATCACACCGCTTACAACGGATGGAAAAAAAATGAAAATCAATTGGTTTCGTCAAATGGTAAGTATGTGTCTTTCGAAATCAATCCGCACCGTGGCGATGGCTACTTATACATTTATCGCGTCGATTCTGGAAAAATGGATTCCATTCCGCGAGGAAAAGGTGCGCAGTTTTCAATGAATAGTGACTACATCGCGTTTCGCATACTTCCGGGATTTGATACCCTTCGCAATTGTGAGTTGAATAAGGTCGATAAGAAAAAATGGCCGAAAGACAGTCTGGGAATTTACCTTTTGGCAAGCGATTCACTCATTAAAGTTCCCTTACTAAAGTCGTTTTCTGTTGGTGAAGACCACAATCTTCTCTCCTACATTGTTGATGAAAATGTGATCAAAAATGATGAAAACACAGCAAAAAAGGCCAAAAAGAAGTGTTTTTTAGCTAAAAAAGAGAAAAAAGCTACGCCAATCAAATCGGATGGTAAATTACTAACGGTGCTTGATCCACTTGCTTTAAGAAAGGACCAGTTTATCAATGTGACGGATTACACAATTTCAAGGAAGGGGGAAAATCTTTGTTTCATCCGACATCAAAAAGAGAAGATAGATTCCAATCAATTGTTTTTGAGACAATTTCCATCGATGGATTTGAGTCCGATATCGAAAAAATATACGTCCATCACTTCATTGACGTTTGACCATTCTGGAAAAAATATTGCCTACTTGGCGAGTAATGACACGACTGATGCCAAAGCGTATGGGCTTTATATTTATTCGCTTGAAATGAAAACGACACGTTCGGTTGACACCTCGGATGTACGCATTGGCGATGGAAATTCAGTGACTGAAAATTTTGATTTGCTCTTTACGAAAGATGGAAATTACCTTTTCTTCGGGGTGGATGAACGTCCTGAGGTGACGAAGAAGGATACGCTTCTGGATAAGGAGAAGGTAGAAGTTGACATTTGGCATTATGCAGACAAGCGTTTACAGTCGCAGCAGTTGGTTGAATTGAAACGGGATGAAAAACGCAGTACATTATTCAGATATCGCATGTCGGATGACAACATCGTGAAACTAGCGGATGACACCTTGAATGTACGTTTGACCGAGAATTTGAAGGGCTCCTATCTTTTTGCGGCATCTGATGAACGCTATGCTCTTGAGAAGCAGTGGGAAGTGCCCGGTCGTGAGGACCATTACCGCATTTCTCTCGTTGATGGTTCTGTTGAGCTCATTCAAGAAGGCGTGGAATTCAATGGTTCACTTTCGCCATCAGGAAATTTGTATTCATGGTTTGATGGCACAAATGGTCAGTTTTATAGCAAGAATTTGAGCAGCACTAAAGAAAATTGCATGACCTGCTCAGTGAAAAATGTCAATTGGCAAACGGATGCGAATGGGATGCCATTAACACCAGAACCTTATGGAGTGGAATCTCTGGGATATGGACAGTGTGTATATCGATGCAAAAAATGTCTATATCTCCGGGTTTGATGAAAAAACGAAGGGTGCCCATCTCTATGAGTTGGTTGATCACCAAGATCATTTGGATGTGAAAGAAATGTATTACACCGATCACAAAATCAATTTCTTGGCGCGTTCGAAAAATGGTGAATCCATCATCTTCCGAAAGATGTCCATCAGCATGTATCCAGATGTGCGACTGACAGCGGATAATTTTAGCAGCGAGCGTCAAGTTTCAGTAACGAATGCTCAACAGTCTGAATACAATTGGGCAAGGGTTGAATTGGTGAATTGGAAAAGTTACAGTGGCATTCCCCTCGAAGGGCTTCTCTACAAACCGGAGAATTTCGATCCAACTAAGAAATACCCATTGATGATTTATTATTATGAGTTGAATTCCGATGAGCTCTTCAACCATTCGGTCCCGAAACCTACAGCGTCGATTATTTATCCAACGGAATATGCTTCTGCGGGATACGTGGTGTTTATTCCAGATATTCGCTATAAAGTAGGACACCCTGCGCAATCTGCATTTGACTGTATCATGAGTGGTACCGATTATGTGCTTAAGTTGGTTCCAGCTATCGATTCAACACGCATGGGCTTGCAAGGACAAAGTTGGGGAGGTTACCAAACGGCGCAGTTGATCACGATGACAACACGTTACCGCGCGGCAATGGCCGGAGCGCCTGTGTCGAATATGTTCTCAGCCTATGGCGGGATCCGTTGGGGAAGTGGTGTCAATCGCCAGTTTCAGTACGAACGCACTCAAAGCCGCATTGGAAAAACGATCTGGGAAGCACCTGAACTGTACCGAGAAAATTCGCCTTTGTTCCATTTGCCAAATGTGCATACGCCATTGTTAATCATGGCCAATGACAAGGATGGCGCGGTGCCATGGTACCAAGGGATTGAATTGTTTACAGGCATGCGCCGCCTAGGAAAACCGTGCTGGTTGCTGAACTACAATGGCGATGACCATAACCTCATGGAAAATGCGAATCGCATGGATTTAAGCATCCGTATGCGACAGTTTTTTGACCATTATTTACAAGGAGCGCCAGCGCCTATTTGGTTGACGGATGGAATCCCCGCGGTGGATAAAGGTAAAATCATGGGGTATTGATGGATAAACGTCACCAACAAAACATCAAATTTTCAATGTAAATTCGCCATAGATTTTACCACATGGAAAAGATACAGAATTTCATCAATGGGGCTTATTGTTCTCCTGCGAATGACCAATACATCGATAATTTCGAACCAGCAACCGGTCAAGTGTATTGCTTGATCCCCAATTCGGATGACAGGGATGTGGAGCTGGCGGTTAAAGCTGCTGAGGCTGCATTTCCTGCGTGGTCATCCATGTCGATTGAGGAACGTGGAGCTGTGATGATGCGTATATCAAAAGGAATTGAAGCGCGAATGGCTGAGTTTGTGGCTGCTGAATCGCGTGATAATGGAAAACCTGTTTCCTTGGCGGCTCATGTGGATATTCCTCGCGCGGTTTCCAATTTTCACTTTTTTGCCACGGCCATAGAGCATTTTGCTTCTGAATCGC
>JAJTDQ010000133.1 GCA_021300505.1 Cryomorphaceae bacterium | reverse complement strand
ATATCTAATTAAATTCTTATAAAAATTTTAACTGTGGGATTTTGGGGAAGTTTTTGGAGAGAAACGGGTAAAAATACCGGTAAATGGGCGAGTAATAAAGTTTTTGGACGTGGTTGGAGTACGCCTCACTCGCACGATGTGAATATCAATCATTCAGGATCTAACTTTTCGGATAATAATCCTATCGATAATTCATCAGAAAACAATACTGATGATTTATTAAACGAACTTCACGAAAATGATGCACTAGACTCACAAAGATCAATAGAAATACTAAATCAAGATTTTTCAGATAATCCTAAAGAGTTGTTCGAGCAAGTAAGTGATTTAATTTCTCAACTCAATGTAAGATCTATTGGAATTCAGTCGTCTAGTAAGAAAAATGCACTGATATCACGTGCCAATCATGGCATCCTACTAATGGAATCACTCGGTATGCACGAAGCTGCAGCAGAATTTAAAAAGGAAATTAAACAGTACCGGTTCAAAAATTATTTCAGGTTCGTTCTTGCATTTTTATTTATGATTTTTCTACTTGGCGCATTATTCGTGATTGGTGGTGGCTTTTAATCTGCCCATATGAAATAAAAAATTTGCAAAACCACTTCATTTCTGTTAACTCTAATTTCTTTTTTGTAGAATAAGAGTATTTACAACACGTATTTTTTTGTTGGAATTACAACGAAATTTGATGTTACTAATTGACATATTTTTCGTTAACTCCTCAAATCTCTCTCCATGAAATACCTCATTCTTTCTGCATTGGGCATGATCGCTCAATACTCATTCAGTGGTGGCCATCGTACTGCTGAAGACATTTTAAATCAACGCATTGCGAACGAAAAAAGGTACATTCTTAACCCAGGTTCAATGGGTAGTATCGTCATTGAAATGTCTTATGGAAAAACCGACTATTTAACGCCAGCTGAAAAACAAATCTTAGAAAAAGCTCAGCTACTACAAGTGCATCTCGTGTATACAGATTATCCCAAAAATGAGGATTTCATGGCGCTCAACCGAAGTCGAATCAAGGTTGTTGAGAATGTTCGACCATCTATCGTCAGTGATACATTAGTGAAGTGGAAACTCATTCGCCAAACCGATTGCAACAGCGAGGAAGAAGCCAAAGGATTATTTCATGGCATTGTAATTTTCTATCGAATCACTGAATTTAGAGAAGAAATTATGCAATTGAACACATTCATTCCGAGTACTTTGAAAGCTTCAGATAAAACAAGTTTTTTTCAAAAGACAAAGGATTCGACTGTTTTTCATGTCCTGAATGAGAAAAAATGGTCGAACATTGCCGTTATTGCAGACTTTACCTCATCCATGTACCCCTATTCTACCCAGGTCTTGATGTGGTTTTTATTAAACACCGACCAACAGAAAATTTCAGACATCATTTTCTTCAACGATGGTGATTTAAAGCCTGATGACAAGAAGGTAGATGGTACTACAGGCGGACTCTATTATGAACATTCGGTGAACTTTAAAGATGTTCGGAATCTAGCATTTCGGACAGCAAATAATGGAATTGGAGGAGATGATCTCGAAGAAAATGACCTTGAAGCCATCCTGTATGCGATGAAAAAAGCCCCAGACGTCAAAGAATATGTCTTGATTGCTGACAACAATGCTCCACCAAGAGACATGAGCCTGTTAAGTAAAATCAAGAAACCTGTACATGTCATTCTGTGCGGAACAAATGGCACGATCGAATTGGCTTACCTTAAGTTAGCCAGAGCTACGGGTGGCTCCATTCACACCATGGAAGAAGACTTGGAAAATATTGCTTCCATGAAGGAAGGTCAAGAATTTGAATTCAATGGTGTTCAATACAAAATCGAAGGAGGAAAGATCATTGAGTTATCGGCTTTCTGGGAATGAATGGACTGATGGACAAAAGACAATGGACAATGGACATTCAAGAGAAAATCAATACTCAACCAGTTAGGCACTTTTTCACAAATTAATCCCAGTGCATTGAAGCAATTAAGACCTAGGTCAAATAAAACCCTTACATTTGATTCATCCGGGGATGTAGCTCAGTTGGCTAGAGCACTTGGCTGGCAGCCAAGGGGTCGTGGGTTCGAGTCCCATCTTCTCCACCACAACAGAGTGGGAGTGAAAAGCGAGAGCGGTTCACTCCACTTGAACAATTCCTGTTTCAGCTTTTTTGTATATAACTCATTCAGATAAAATGCATTTAATTCGCAATAATCCATTTTATATCAAATCAATGGCAGGGCTGAATATAATGCTCCCCACCCTTAGGACAAAAACTAAGTTACTATTAATTAACCGGCCCGTTAAAGTTAAGTATTAACTACAAAACGAAGTCACAAAGTTTAAAACAACGAAGTTGAATTATTTCCTCATATGCTGAAAATAATATCAGGACGAATTAGTTCACCTGTATTATAGCATATCCACTCATATTTGTTCTTTTTTATCGAGTTTAAAAGGTAGATATTATCTTTTTCAAATTTTAATTCATTTGAAGTTCTCCAATATTTGGATTGCTTTGTTTTAAACAGTAGTTTTTCTTTTTCGTACCCCTCTGGAATACCTGAATATTTGTTTTGAAAATGAAAATTCATTCCTCTTTGGTAGCAATAATATTCATTTACAGTATCACTCAATCCATCCGTTGTAATGCTCAATTCATTTTCTGAAGCTTTGTAAATTAATATTTCAGGATCATAAAATTCTGCAATTGACTTAAAGAGTCGAATGGTATTAATTTCTACCATTTTGTAAAGTTGGTAATTTACCCTGCTCGGTGAACCATGTCCCCTTGTTTTATTTCGAATGAATACCACCCAATTTAAAAAATCAATTACCCTGAAGGCTTGATTTTCTTTTTGATTTAGTCCAAATGAATTACGCAATAGTTCTTTGTATTCACTAAGCTCATTGTGGTTATTAAATAAAATTTCATTTGCGAATGCTAATTTTCTTAATTCGCCAACAGAAGTGCCAAATGTAAAATGAATGTCTTCGCCCTGAGAAATATCTTCATTTCTTTCAAATATATTGATCCACCTTACTGCTACTTCAAGGATATTTAGTAATTCCATGAATCTAACCGAAATCATAGAAAATTCGTGTGTTCTTCGATGAAGTATCAACAATGGTGTGAGACCTTTATCATAAATTTTATTAATATCAAAACCAGTGGCGTTTTCTACGTCATTTTTTATTTTTCTGTTTAATTCGATTGTTGGTAAATCAACACTATCTATTATCAAATAGCCTCTTTCAGCTGGCTTTTCATCCAAATAACTCAACAAGAAAAAAAGATCGATTGGTGATTCTTGAAATTGTACATTTTCCCTTTTTCTCGGATCTGTTTTTTCCAAAGTAGAACCTTCCAGAGGCTTAATCAAAACTAAATCTACAATTTTATATGGACTTCGAATTGCTGAAAGCAAATGAATACCAATTTCATCCATATTTAAAACCAATGGTGTTAAATCAATGAACATTTTATCATTTAAGTCTAAATCCCCTTCAATACAAAAGCACGTATATTCCGATCGTTCTATCAGTTGTGATAACGATATACTGGTTTTTCCAAATAAGTACTCATAACGGTAGCTAAACTGTATATGGAAATCATTTTTTTGCCATTCATTAACTTTATGCTCGTATTGCGGATAATCCCAAACGTAATAATTCCAATTCATGACAAATAATCCAACATTAGGCTTACTTCTATAGAATAACCAAGAACTATTTTTTTTCAATTCAGTATAGCAAAGAAATCCAAGGCAGTAGCAGATTAATATATTTTCATTTTGAGTGAAAAGAGCAACCATTGGAATCAATAAATGGCCGATTCGATTGATTATAAGTGGTTTAAAATCATTGAATTGATGAACTGAACCAATTTGTGGTATTTCGTTAAGTTCACTTCTTGATATGATATAATCTGCAATTATCACCGATGACATTAAGAACCAGATTCCAAGATTACCATGTAAAAGTAATGTGGTGGCAGGTAATAAATACATCAATGAACCTTCGTTAAAAGGGATTTCTACATTTTTCAAATTGTGATTTTGGGAAATCACAAAATTTCTGAAATCAAACCCTATCCTAGCCATTAAGGTAACTGAATAAAAAATGGTTAAATAAATTTCTAGTTGGTGGCCTTCTCTGAAAGCTTGAAAAGCGAGGATGATGGACCAAAAACAGATAATAGTTGTGATCAAAATTCCATTTGACCATATAAGTTTAGTGCGATTAAAAACTGTTGACGATATTTTTGAAAAATCATGGTAAAAATTCAATATTAAAGCAGGAAATAGAATTGAAAAAAACAATATGTTGTTAAAATAGTATATCACAAGTGACACAACTGTCAGTTGCAATACAAGTTTGATTTTGAATACAAAATGTGACCAACTCCTAGATCCAATATTGATTTTTGAAATCAAAATAACAGGAAAAAACATCAAACTAACTATCCAATAAAAGATTAGTTTAGAAATCGGTTTGGACGACCCTAACAATATCAATAGTGCGATTAATATTTGATTAAATGTGAAGTTGAAAATGAGGGAGACCAACAAACCAGTTAAAAGCTGATAAGTGAGTAGTAGATTTGTTTGTTGGGTTTTATTTAACCTATTGAAAATTAGATTCATTCGACTAAGTTATTTTAATGGACTACCTATATGAAATGCTCCACATCCTTAGGACAAAAACTAAGTTACTATTAATTATTCGACCATTTGCTTCTTGAAGTAAATGGCATTTGGTGGAACCTTTCCAATTTCTGTATGTCGTCTGACGGAGTTGTAAAAATCAACATATTCTCTAACGTTATGGTATAATTCTAATCCTCCATTGGCTGGTTCTAAGAGTTCGAATACAAAACATCGTTGCGGCAAAAGTCAACTATGAACCTTTTGCGAGACATATAATCTCCAACCCTTCCACAAAGCGGTTCGAAAACAGTTCCGTTAAGTCCACCCCTTTCCAATAGCCCCTCTTTAGTGGCTTTTTATTTGAAAAATCTTTAATTTATAGCTCATTCCCATATTGATTTCTGGCTCACAATCACCCATTTTGAGCTATAAAATGGATTATTTTGAACACTATTTGAAAATTAAAGCCCAATTATTGTTCATATACGGCTCAATAAAGCACTTTTTTGGGCTTTATTTTGTAGTATTGTGAGCTTTAAAATTAAAAAATGGCCGAATCTAAAGATCTAAAACAACTTGTTCTTGAGTACCTGATGCAGAACACGCTTGTTTCATCAAAGGAAATACATATTGGAATTGGCGAAAAAGCTGGATATGCTACGGTTAAACGAACCTTGCAGGTACTGATTTCTGAGGGATTAATTTGCACATTAGGAAATGGAAAAGGAACAAAATACCAACTTTCACCGGCTTATTTTGTTTTGGTACCAATCCATACCAGTGAGTACTTTCTCCAAGAAATCGATGAAAGAAGAATTCGGTCCGATTTTAACTTGAACTTAATCGATCAGGTACTACCTACAACGATTTTATTTACTGAAAAGGAAATTGAGCAATTGAATGGATTGCAGGCTATTTTCAAAAATAACACTTCAGACTTGTCTGTTGAGGAGTTTAATCGCGAATTTGAACGATTGGCTATTGACCTGAGTTGGAAGTCTTCTCAAATTGAAGGAAATACCTATTCTCTATTGGAGACAGAACAATTACTTCGGGAGAAACAAACTGCATCGGGAAAGACAAAGGACGAAGCCACTATGTTGCTCAACCATAAAGACGCCTTGGACTTCATTCTTTCCAATAAGGATTATATGAATCCTTTGACAATTTCACGAATTGAAGATCTACACAGTATCCTTATAAAGGAACTCCCGGTTGGTAGGAATATTCGCAAACGCAGAGTAGGTATTTCTGGCACTAATTACAAACCAATCGACAATGAATTTCAAATAAGGGAGGCATTGCAGTCGATGTGCAATTTGGTGAACGACAAATCCAACGTATTCGAAAAGGCATTGTTAGTTCTTGTTTTGATTTCTTACATTCAGCCATTTGAAGATGGCAACAAACGTACAGCACGAATTATAAGCAATGCGATTCTCATGAATGAGGGATATTGTCCCATTTCGTTTAGAACTGTGGATTCCATTGAATACAAAAAGGCGATGCTCGTATTTTATGAGCAAAATAATATTACCCCATTCAAAGGAATCTTTATAAATCAATTTGAATTTGCAGTGAAGACGTATTTCTAAACATCGTTGTTCTCAAAAGTATCCACATCCTCCTTCAATAAGTTCGATATTTCCGACCTTTGGCCCACTAAAACTGAGTGAGAGTGAAAAGCGAGAGCGGTTCACCCCACTCTAGTTTTTCTTCGCTCCTTGCACTGAGGCACTCGAAGGGGCACTCAAGCTCACACTTCAATTACTTCTTGTAAATCCTTCAGCAAGTTCGATATTTCCGACGTTTGGACCACCAAAACAGAGTTAAAATGAATCCGTCTCGGCTCTTAGATTTGTTCAAAAGAATTATTTCTAATAATTTCCGATTCAAAGTAAGGAGTGAACTATCGGCTAAACTTGAGATAGAGATTCATTCTATCTAGTTTAATTTTTTTCCAGTTTTCTAAAGTAGGTTTTCATACTCTCTTTCTATAGAGGGCTTTATAAGTGCTCCAGTAGTGTAACTAATGAATGATTTTATACCTTTCTTTTTGCCATGATAGGAAAATATCACACCAGATTTACTTCTAAAAAAACTGTCCAGTTTATATTGATGAAGGACATTATTTTCCTCAAATGTTAAAAGTATATTGCATTTTTCCGATCCGAAAATTTCAAAAACTGACTTCATATTAATGTATTCGTTAACAAATTTTGATGTTTCCGAATAAGGAAAATAACTAGTATTATATTTATAATCAGTTTGATAAGGGTAAATATTCGGACAGCCACCTGAAGATAATTTGACAATCCATATATCATTAATTCCTAGTGTTGAAAATATTGTTTTAGATTTCAATTTCGATTGAAAATCTGTTTCACCTGTTTGATTTAGCTGCAAATCATTAGGATTTAGAGAAACAAACAAATTGAAGTTAAGTTCTTTGATACTATGAACTAAAAAAATACTCAGTTTCTCAAGCACAAAATAAAAATCAAAATGAATTTTACTAGGTATACCGTGGCCTCTAGTTTTATTTCTAACAAAATTCATGTAAGAAAAAAGTTGTTTTAGGGTTGGTTCTGAGTTGATTTTTGATTTCCATCCATAATTAAGCATGAGCTTTTTCAATAATTCCATCCCAACATAATCATTGTATTTTGACTTCCAAAATTTATTGATTCGAGCAGAAATTGGTCCATCATCAGTGTTAAGCATTTTATCCAAATTTGCCCAAATCATTATACACTGAATAAATCGAAGCGGAATACTCGGAGTTTCATGAACCTGTCGTAACATATTGTTAAATTCAAATAACCCTTTCCCTTCTAAAGACTTCAATCGATCCGAATCTTGAATACTGAACATCTCTTGAATCTTCAAATTAATGAGTATGGCTTCAGTGCTAATTTTATCATGAATTTTTAACAGTTCAGCAGATAACAAATCTCTTGGCTTATTCATATAAACATCAACACCTGAATCAAGTACTTCAAAAGATTCATCACATAATTTGGAATATAAAGATATTCGCAAATATGCCAAATTAAATTCTTCCGGTTCTATGCATATTGAAATAGAATCGATTTTACCTAGATCCTTTATTTCATAACCATCAATAACAGTAATTAAGTTGTTTAGCGCATATCTAAAATCATCTTCAATTCTATGTATTCGGTCACTTGAATCAGGATTTAAAATCAAAATAAAATTTCTTGATTTTTTTCGAATTTCAACATAATTGGTAATTTCTGAATTAGTCTCATAAATCGAACATATGTTATTCAAAACACCAAAAGATTTTTGATTTTTTTTGTTGAACAAATTCACAAAATTGACTCCATTAAGTGAAGTGTCAGGATTCATTTTTACAACAAGAACAGAACCAATTTTTTCAAAAATACTTATTGAGTAATTATTACTTACATTGACTACAGTAATATTATTTGATAATTTTGACTTTTTAAATGTGAAAATTAAAATTAATTCATTTAATAATCCGATTAGGAGCACCGCTTGAGAATTAATTCCTAAAAAGAGGTAAATCACAAATGACAAAATCAAGAAATTGTACGTATTACCGTTTTTTAGTTCAGAAATAAATGTTGCCCTATTATCAATTGCATTTATACCACTGCTTCTAGAATAACCTATGGTTCCTCTCATCACCCAAAAGATTGCAACCACAATAGCAAACCACAATTCTGGAACAGTCAACCAAATACAACTTATGAGTAAATTCAAAATAGACATATCTTTATTCTTATTTGACCTCTCAATTTGACTACTTATTTTATTCAGTCTTTCCCTATCATAATCAGTTGTGCTTTGCATTTGTAGTTTATAATTCCTCATAAATCGTATATGACTTAAATCATCACCTATCCACCAAATTATCCGATAAACATGAATAGCTATAATAATAATTGCCACAATTTTATTTTCATAAAATGGTGGAAAAAATAAAATAACTAAAGCAAGAGGAATGGAACTAAATAAAAGTTTTATTAATCCAACATAACGCAGAGAATCAAAAACAATTATTATAATATCAAAAAATAAGTTGATAAAATTAAAAAATACTATTGCCATAAAAACTTCAGAAGAAATCAAATTTTCTCCAAAACAAAAATTGGCAACAAGTACATCTATTATACCGAAAAATAATTGTGAGTAAATTTTCAACCAATCGCTTGATGTAAAATTCATTAATAATTCAGTTGTATTTTGTTTCTTTAGGTCATTCAAATTCAAACGATTAATGTGAATTCTAAGAACCACTTGCTGAACTACCAATAATAAAACAACACTCGATACATACAACCAACTGAGTTGGTTGCCCGAAAGGATTATTATTCGATTGATAAACTCATGAAGCTCAACCATAATTTCATTCATATCTAATAAATTTTTTTATAATAACGCAACTGGGAATTATAGAGTTATACGCTTGGTAAGAACTACCATTTAGACTTGTAAGTTCATTTTGGAATAAAAAAAGAAAATTAATCTTTTTTTGAATATTCGTTATGCCTCAATGTTAAGAATACACTGAACTACTTTTAATTTAAAACATTTAGTTCTCAACTAACTAAAAAAAAACTAAAAACTTAATTTTAAGAGAAAGAAATACCTTAATTTACTTTTTCACTAAACAACATCCATTTTTGACAATTCTTAAAAGACACTTCTGTTTTCATGAAATAAAGTTGACCTTAAAGTTATTCAAAGTAAGTTAGGTATTTATATCGACCTTGCTTTTTCTGATTTTATTTTGAAACCACAAAAAAAGGAGCACCATTCATCGTGCTCCTTTTTATATTGTATAATCTTATTTTCTCTACCTTACGCTTTTTTCACATGCACTGCACTCCATCCTTTCGGACTGCGAACGCGCTCAAATGTGACATTGTCATTGTCGGTAATGGGCTCTAAAATGCCATTGATATGAACGAACACCGTTTCTTGAGTTTCTAAATCGCGGATAAAACCATATCCTTTAGATGTATTGAAGAACGAGACTTTTCCTTTGCGGATATGTTCGTTTGGATCGACCTCGCGGCGCACAACGCCAATTTCAATGGATTCAGCATCTACTGCTTTTTTCAATTTTGGGTCCATTGGCACATCACTGATGTTGCCGTTTTCATCCAAGTAAGCCATCATGTTTTCCAGGCCACCACCTTTCGAAGAACCTTTGCGCTCCTCCTTGCGCATCATTTTTTCTTGACGCTTTTTAATCTTGTTTTTTTCCTTGTCTTTTTTGCTAAAAGTCTCTTGCGATTTTGCCATTTGTATAATTGAAATAAAACGTATTTCGGACCAAGGCCCGGTTCAAATGGAAGAAAACAAATCACATGGACTTATTGGTTATACCCAGCGCAAGAAAAACGAAATAACACGCTGACAACCATTTGTGCAAAGATAGCACGTTTTATTGAGTTTTCAGGGATTTTCTTTGAAACTCCTCTCCAATTGGAAATTCTCGTTAATTTCAAGCAATTAATTCAAAAAAATTACAATGAACGTGAATTGGAATAAATTGGTTATCACATTCGTATTTCTTGCTTTATTGCATTTAGTACTCGATAGTACGCCGTCAATTTCCGAAAATTACGGTGCATTACTTCTGATTTTCGATGGCATTATAACCATGGTGTTCATCACCGATTTTGTGTTTAAACTCAATAATGCTCGAGATAGATACGACGAATCCCACAAGCTACGCGAGTATGTGAATTTCGAGATGATCATTGATCTCCTAAGTATCCTGCCCTTCTTCATGGCGCTTACATTCAGTGGACTCGAATATCTAGGTGTACTGCGCTTGTTCCGATTGTTGAGGGTTTTCAAACTGTTTAACCTGGTGAAGTCGCATTCACTGATCATCAATGCCATGCGAAATAAAAAGTACGAACTGTACATTTCCATGCAGGTGGTCATCATCATTACCGTTATTCTTTCAGCTGTTCTTTACTTTGTCGAAAACCCAAGTCAACCTGAGAATTTCTCCAGCATTACGGATGCCTTCCTATGGTCTATTTCTAAGTTCATCGGTGAAATCGGTGGCTATGGAGATTTCGCCCCAATCACGGTGATGGGGAAAATACTGGCCACCTTCGTTGGAATACTTGGCATTGCCATCTTTGCCGTTCCTGCGGGGATTATTGCCTCTGGATTTGTTGAGGAAATTGAAAACATTAAAAAGGAGGAAGAAAATGATCACTTCTTTCAGAAAATAGCCACGAGTTTTACCACCGAGCATCTCGTGGCTCACATTCGTGCCAAGAGCCGACTTAATCTTTCGCACATACGACGTAAAGTTCTCACATTCAACGATGTGAAATTTAAAATGAATGTACCCGAATCCAATCTTCTGGCTATCGCTGAAATGGAGAAAAGCATACGGTTGCGCAATTATATGAAAGACGGTAAAGAATATACTGTTGTAGAATTTTTTGAAGATAATGCGACCTATGGAACGTTCACCAATCGCCACAGCCCTGTTACAGTTGTGAGTACACATTCGAAGGACCAACCTTTTATGGGACATTTTAGCTATGCACTTTCTGAGTACTTAAGTGCCAATTATTTAAGTGTCGAAAAATACTCAGCAACAGATTTTGACCCTGAAAAGAGTGTCAACTTCGCGATCAATGATGCCTATTTAAATGGAACTGGAGGCGAAGCAATCGAAGCATTCAAGAACGATTTGCAGCATCTTGCCAATCACAACGAACTCACTATTTTGGTGCGTGCAGCTGGTTCAGGGTTTGATGATTTCGAAGTGCTTAATGGCGGTACACCGGAAATAGATTTTTTCGATGCTGGAGGAACATACACTGAACTTTGGAAGCTGGAAGAATTCAAAAAATCCTTTCAAGCAATTGTGGATGAAGCACAAATGACCATTGGATTTCAAACAAGATTGCACAACAATGAAGAGAATAACTTGTCTCAATATTTGAAACGTGACTTGAACATGGCCAATCTACAAATTCACGTTGGCGCAGATTTACTCAAAGCCGACGCAGAAGCCTATTACAAAACAATTCAGGTAGTCGGAGACGGATTTAAATCGCTTATATCAACACGAACGCATGTAGAAGAAAACTCAAGTGAGGATTAACGTTTAAAGACTACCTCTTCGTAAGGAACACGGAATCGTGGACCCCAAATTCCTTCTTCTGTTCCAATGCACGACGAATGCGCCACGCATCTATACCTTCCATTGGGCAAGATTCAAATCCTTCTGCTGCAATAGAAAGCATAAAGGTTTGTGCTGCGAGTGCACATGATTTGTGAACGGTTACGCGTTGATCTGCCTTTCCTCCCATGCGCATGAATGGCTTTTTAAGTCCTGCGAAAAAACAAATCGTGCGACGAACGAATGTCAACACGCCAAAAGGATCATTTCCATAAGCCAACGGCATAACTTTACCGTAATAATCTAGTCCGCGCTTGATCAGCTTATCCGATTCACCTTGCGCCGCTTCGCTAATTTTCGATTGATTCCATTTTGCGCGTTTTTTCCAGAGGTCCTTGCGTGTGACAAACACCACCATCTCTTGCGCTGTTTTCGCTGCTGATTGGCCCAAACACAAATCGCCAAAACGCTTTTTTTCTTCTTCAGAATGAATCCAATAAAACTCCCACAATTGCATGTTACTGCTGTTTGGTGAAAGAATCGCGCGCTCTAAACTTCGCGTAATCACTTCTTCTGGAACGGCAACCGCTGGATCAAATTTTCGGTTTGAACGTCGGTGTTCGATGATTTTTTGAAATTCATTTGAGTACATACCTTGTAGCATTTAATGAAATTAATACGACAGAGCCGCGATTGTTTGAATTATTGTTGTGGATTGAATCGTGCACTCACTTCCATCCAACCGCCTCCGTTCGAGCAGTTGTATCCTTTCGCTTTGAAGTACTCAGTAGCCTGACCACTTCGCATTCCACTCGCACAGCAAAAAATAATGGGTTGCTTCAATGCGTCCAATTCTGACACACGCTGTAAAATTTCTTGCAACGGGATATTGATCGAACCGGCAACATGTCCGCCCACAAACTCCTCGTGCGTGCGCACATCAACAATACTGTATTCACTCATTTCCATGATTTCTTTTTCTTAATGACAACAAAAATACGAAAGTAAAAGCCGAAACAACCTTAATTCTCATCGTGAAAAACTATGATTTATCACTTAATGGTCCAATGCCTCCCAAAGCGAATCACTTGGAATTGGCGCCACAATATGTATTGATTCTTTCGATGTTGGATGAGTGAAGGTCAATTCACGGGCATGTAATGAAATCGAACCATCCGTATTTGGACGTTTTGCCCCATACTTTAGATCTCCTTTAATGATACATCCCAACTGTGCCAATTGACAGCGAATTTGATGATGCCTCCCTGTCTCCAAGTGTATTTCTAATAGTACCCCCTTGTCCTTTTCAGGTCGTTGTTCCACGATGGCCCAATAGACTTTATTTGTTTCTTTATCCCTAAACTGGGCATTTAAGCGCTCCAAGGCCTTACTCGTTCGAGCAAACACTACTGCCCCACTCGTAGGACGATCCAAGCGATGCACAACGCCGCAAAACACGTTCCCCGGCTTATCGTATTTCACCTTCAGATACGCTTTAATTTTATCCGGCAAGGTTTCATCACCCGTTTTGTCCCCTTGAACAATGTCGGAAGCACTTTTATTGATGACAATCACATGATTATCTTCGAACAATATGTCGAGGGGTTGATTCATGCTGTCTAGTACTGCTCTTTTTCATTTGGAAAATCACCTGAACGCACGTCTTTAATGTATTCTTGAAAAGCGGTCATCATTTGTTCGTACAGGTTATTGTATTTCCTTAAAAATCGTGGGCTAAATTCATTGTTGATCCCAAGCATGTCATGTACGACCAATACCTGACCATCGACACCATTGCCCGCGCCAATACCAATGATCGGAATATTCACAGCTTTTGCGACTTCAGCAGCCAACTTAGCAGGAATTTTTTCAAGCACAATAGCAAAACATCCAGCTTCTTCAAGGGCCTTGGCATCTTCCATAAGTCGGTGTGCCTCTTCCTCTTCTTTCGCTCGAACCACATAGGTTCCAAACTTGTAAATCGATTGAGGGGTAAGTCCTAGGTGACCCATCACAGGAATTCCTGCAGTCAAAATTCGCTTGATGGATTCAATAATCTCAATCCCACCTTCCATTTTCACCGCATGTCCACCCGACTCTTTCATGATGCGGATTGCAGAGGAAAGCGCTTCCTTTGAATTTCCTTGGTAAGAACCGAAGGGCATGTCTACAACTACCAATGCGCGATTTACAGCGCGGACGACAGATGACGCA
>JAJTDQ010000132.1 GCA_021300505.1 Cryomorphaceae bacterium | reverse complement strand
CTGGCGTGTTTACTGGAAACCCAATATTTTGAGGTGTGCTCCATGACTTCGCACTGTCGTTATAAACGGATTTATAGACATCATAACCTCCCATACCTTTATGCCCTTGGGAGCTGAAGTAAAGTGTTTTTCCATCCGGGTGAATAAAAACCCCTTCCTCTCCAAATTTTGTATTTATGGTTGGACCTAGGTTTACTGCCTCACCCCATTTTCCCTTTGAATCTTTGTAAGAAATATAAATATCCCGATCTCCCATACCCCCAGGTTTGTCTGAAACGAAATAAACCGCCTTACCATTCGGTGAATAACATGCAGAAGATTCATGGTATTTTTCTGTATTGATATTTTTATTCATCGCCTCTGGTGTACTCCACTTGTCTCCGACCAATTGCGACTCATACATATCTCCATTATTTTTCCCAATATAGATGAGGAATTTTGTGCCATCAGCTGAAAGCCCTGAATTGGCATCATGGTCTTTTGTGTTCACCGGTTCACCCATGTTTTGTGCTGGCGACCATTTTCCATTGGGCTGACGGTAAGAGATATAAATGTCTTCGAAGTATTCGTTAATTCCTGGATCGATTTGTCCACCTACGGTATTGGGGCGACGTGATGTAAAAAGCAACACCGATTCATCAGCCGAAACTACAGGGCCATAATCCGTATACTGCGAATTCACTTCTTCCCCTAGGTTATCGATGAACACGCGAAGTGGCTTTTGTTGAAGTTCCTTCCCCGTGTAGCATTCCTGAATATAACGTTGAACTTCTTGAACGTACGGCGTATTTTCGGGTCCACTTACTTTTGATTGAAAAGATGTGTATTGTTTAACCGCTTTATCCCATTGCATATCGAGGTGATAGGCGCGACCGAGGAAATAATAAAGATAAGGATCAACATTAGGGTCTAGTTTCATGGCTTGTTCAAGGTGAGGAATAGCCTTTAATTTGAAATTTGAAAATAAATAACATTGACCTATCTTGTAGTTTAAGACCGCATTATTTGGGTTGAATTTATTGGCTTCCAAATAAGGTTCAATGGCCTGCTTGTAAAAAATTGAACCTTGCTCAAAATAAGAATCACCTTGGGCTATATTGTCCTTCGCTATTTTCAGCGCATCTTTCTGATCCTTGAAATTCTCCTTTGTAAATTCAATGCTTTGAGCCGTAGAGGTAGTCATTGAGATGAGCCATACACACATCATTACTGCCACTTTTACATACTTCATTTTTAAATCGTTCATGGTCGTGTGCTAAATATTATTGACAATCACCTAAATAGTTTCGAGCGGAGTCAACTCCCAACTCTACTGCTTTTCTCCAATCTTCGCAAGCCCCAGATTCATTGCGCAGCAATTCACGAGCAATTCCTCTATTTAGGTATGAAAAACCATTCTTTGGGTCAAGTTCAATTGCTTTTGTACAATCCGATTCGCTTCCTTGATAGTCCTTTAATTTATATTTTGCTGCGGCTCGATTGTTGTAGGCATAGGCGTATTTTGGATTCAATTGAAGTGCTTTTGTAAAATCATCAATTGCACCATTGTAATCTCCTGCATCGAGTTTTGCACTTCCACGATTGTTGTAGGCGATGTAATAATCTCCTTTAAGTTTAATAGCTTGTGTATAATCTAAAATCGCTCCTTTAAAATCGCCTTTCTTCCGTTTAGCGCTTGCCAAACTATTGAGTGTAAAAGGCATATCTGGTTTGATTTTCAACGCCGATTGGTAGTCCGCAATTGCACCATCTAAATCTCCCGATTCACGCTTTGCACTTCCACGGTCATTGTAGGCATAAGCTAAGGTCCCATCATGTTTGATCGCCTCCGTAAAGTCGCTAATCGCTGAAGCATATTCACCGTTCTCGAATTTCAGCACCCCTCTTTGGTAATACGCTTGAGCATATTGTGCATCCAATGTTATCGTGGTTGTAAAATCCTCTATTGCCCCTGGTACATCATTCAACAGCAGTTTTGTTTGGCCACGCATGAAGGCATACTCTGCTTTCGGCGCAATTGTCAACGCAGATGATAAATCCGCAATGGCCCCTGCCCTATCGTTTAATTCATTTTTCGCCGTTGCACGATTAAAAAATGCAGCATCGAATTGAGGCTTCAAACCGATTGCTTTGTCAAACTCAGCAATTGCCGACTGAAAACTATTGGCCCTTAGAAATTCCGTTCCTGCATTGTAGAACTTTTCTGCATCTTGACTACCGTCGTCGAGAATTTTAGCTTGAATAATGGTATCCCCCTGAGAAAAAGTATAAACACTCGATAAAATCAGGACTATTAGAACCGTGAAAATCTTTGATATTTGCATAAGTCATTTCGGTTAATCATTTCTTCATTGAACCGAACGAATTTAAGAATAATTTTAATCACCTCAAATGACATCAGTATGGCAGCGAATATGAAAAAAAATGCTAAGGAAATTCGAGATTTATTCCTTTTGGACGACAAAATATCATTCCTAAATTTCGGCTCATTTGGAGCTTGTCCTTCAGTTATTTTTGAAGACCTGATAAAATGGCAGAGACTTCTCGAAAAGGAACCTGTGCGATTCATCGTTGAGTATGGTCCAAAGTTTCTAGAAGAATCGAAGCAAGCTTTAGGCACGTACATTGGCGCAAATGTTTCTGATCTGATATTCGTTCCTAATCCAACTTTTGCCATCAACATATTAGCAAAGAATATTTTAAATCCAGGTGACGAAGTTTTAACAACGAACTTGGAATATGGCGCAATGGATTACACGTGGGAATATTTCTGCACTAAAACTGGAGCAAGTTACAAGCGTCAGCCAATCACACTTCCTTTGGTATCAAAAGAAAAATTCATTGAAGAGTTCTGGAAAGGCGTTTCTGATAAGACAAAAATTATTTTTATCAGCCATATAACAAGTTCAACAGGATTGATTTTTCCCGTTGAAGAAATATGTGCTGAAGCAAAACGTCGAGGATTGATCACCGTTGTCGATGGTGCGCACGTTCCTGGTCACATTCCATTGAACATTTCAACCCTTCAAGCAGATTTTTACACGGGGGCATGCCATAAGTGGATGATGACACCGAAAGGTAATTCCTTTTTGTATGTCGCCAAATCGTTTCAACCCTTACTCGAGCCACTAGTTATCAGCTGGGGTTTTAAATCCACCAATACGCAAGCATCACAATTTCAGGAATACCATCAATACAATGGAACCCGGGATTTTTCCGCTTATCTTACAATTCCCGCGGCACTTGACTTTAGAACTGAACATCATTGGGATGAATTGATAAAGAGTTGTCGCGGTTCAGTAATAAAAAAAGGAGCTGAACTGTCTCATTTCCTTGGTACTAAACCTCTCGCTCCATTGACATCTGATTTTTATGGGCAATTGTATTCCGCTAAAATTCACACAGAAAATCCAGAAGAATTGCAACGCATACTATTCACCAATTACTCCATTGAAATACCTGTTATGCGTCATGGAGACGACTGTTACATTAGGTTTTCATTCCAACCATTTTCTCAAGAAAAAGAAATTGATGCCCTGATTGTTGCCCTTGAAGAAATTCGACAAACAACGGATTTATGGTTCCGACCAACTCTTTAATTGTTAAGCCAATATTAATTTTTTCCTTACCTTCACATCGCAAAAAACAATTTATGACGAAATTCGCTACTACCTTCGCCCTACTTGCATACTTTCACTCCTTCTCCCAATATTGCATCACCAATGTAGGCCCGACAACAACGATTGACTCCAATGTCGAATCTGTAGTTTTGGTTGGTTCATCAGGATCAATTAACTATGTAGGATGTCCAGGCGTTGTTGGTGTACAAGATCTCACCGCGCTAAGTACAAACCTCAATGCAGGTGGGACATATACCATTTCCATTCAATTTGGTACATGCGGAGGGAATTACACGGGTAAAGGTCAAGCTTGGATAGACTTCAGTGGTGACGGTATATTCGATGCTGGAGAAAGTTTAGGAACTTGGGAGGGCATTCCACCAACTCCTCTTTCAACGTTTACATTTACGGTGCCTTCTGGTGCTCAAAATGGAGCAACGAGATTGCGTGTGACTCAACAAGAAGCTGCAAGTTCTTTGCCTTTGAACCCTTGTGCTTCTTTTGCATGGGGTTCAGTTATGGACTTTACAATCAATATTGCTAATGGAATCGACTGCTCGGGTTACCCTGGAGATTTCACCAATGATGCGATTGCAGTAACATCTTTGCCTTACACAAGTACAGGAAATAATTCAATCTGCTACTCCAATCAAAATTTGGTGTACAACTCGCCGGACTTGTATTACCAATTGAATCCATCTCCACTCATGCAATCCATTCACGTTTCTCTTTGTGGGTCATCCTTCGACACCTTCTTAAGTGTTATTGATGCACAAGGAAATGTTATGGCATTCAACGATGACGGAGACAATTGCGGTACAGCTTCAGAATTGACGTTCGATCCTCAAGGACAAGGTTTAGTCTATATCATCGTTGAAGGATGGGGAAATTCAACAGGAGAATTTGACATTCAAATAGATGCCAATTATCTCGGTACAGATGAATTAAATGTTGCTCCGTATAAAATCTATCCGAATCCTGCCAATGACTTTGTCCGAATAGAATCAATTCAAGGGCCAGTTAAATTCAATACGCTAACTGGTGCCAATGTGATGAGCATTGACAAATACAATGGTGAAAATATTTCATTGGCTGATTTAAAACCAGGCGTTTATTTTGTTGAATTTGAATCAAATGCAGTTCATTATTCAGAAAAAATAATCATCGAATAATGAATTCATTGGTTAGGCTACATAGCGCGATTGTAATTCTTCTCTGTCACTTTGGAGTTTCAGCACAGCCGTGGTTTGAATTACCAAATTTCATGGGGGATGCGCGTCACCGTGCCACTTCATTTTCTGTTGGAAATAAGGGTTACATGGGATTGGGACACATCAACTCCGTCGTGGACATTTTGTACGATGACATTTGGGAATTTGATCCTGCATCAAATGCATGGACACAAAAAGCAAGTTTCCCTTTAGGTCCGATATACCATTCTACTGCTTTTGTCATCGGAGATAGAGCGTATGTTGGGTCCGGCCGAATTACGGGAGGTTCCTATACCAATAAATTTTATGAATTCGATCCTCAACAAAATCTTTGGACGCCAATTGCAGATATGCCCGGTAATGCGCGAAGAGGTGCTGTTTCATTTACAATCGATGGAAAAGGATATGTTGGCACTGGACAAACGAATGCGGGTTACTCCTCAGATTTCTATTGCTATAACCCAAGTATTAATGCTTGGACACCTATAGTTCCATTCCCCGGCCCAGTACGGACCTCTTCGGTTGCATTTGCGATAGGATCTCTCGGTTATGTCGGCACC
>JAJTDQ010000131.1:3157-8569 GCA_021300505.1 Cryomorphaceae bacterium | reverse complement strand
TGACCGATTATTTAAATTTTTTCATGACCTCGCGGGCAACGACTTCTCCAGAGATGATTCCTGGAGGTACTCCAGGCCCCGGAACTGTGAGCTGTCCTGTATAAAAGGCATTTGACAATTTTTTATTTTTTAATGCGGGTTCAAGAAGGCCGTTTGCATTAAGGTGTTTGCTAATCCATAAGCATTCCCCTTGAAGGCGTGGTAGTCGTTTTTAAAATCCTTGATACAATAGCTTCGTTTGTACACGATGTGTTCGCGAATTGACGTTCCTGTGTGTTTTTCAAGTCGATCCATCAACATGTCGAAATACTTCTCACGTGTTGCATCGTCATCTGATAAATCAGGTGCGATTGGGATTAATAAGAAGATATTCTCCATTCCCTCAGGGGCTACCGACGGATCAGTAATCGATGGAGCACTTGCATAGAACAAGGGTGAAGATGGCCATTGTGGATTCAAGTAAATTTCTTTGGCGTGTTGTTCAAAAGCTTCGTCAAAGAAAAGATTGTGGTGCAATAGATTCGGCACTCGTTTATTTACTCCAAGATAAAACAACAGGCATGAAGGTGCCATTGTTCGTTTCTCCCAATATTTATCAGAATAATTTGCTTTTTCGTTGAGTATCTTTTTGTCGGTATGGTTGTAGTCTGCGCCTGAAATAAAAACATCTGTTTCAAATGCTCCATGCGCTGTCTCAACATGCGTGACTGTTTTTCCGTTGTAGCGTATTCCTGTCACTTCATGGTCTGTCAAGATCTTCACACCATTCTCCTTCGCGATACGCTCAAATGCTTCGTAGAATTTAAACATTCCACCCATCGGATACCATGTGCCGAGCGAAATGTCGGCATAATTCATCAAGGAATATAAGGCGGGTGTATCTTTTGGCATTGCACCAAGAAATAAAACTGGGAACTCTAGAAGCGAAAGAATTTTTTCGTCTTTAAAATAACGGCGAATATATCCAGAGAAAGAGGAAAGTAGGTGCATGTTGAATAATCCTTTAAGGATGCGCATTTCCGCAAATTCTGTGATGCTTAAACTTGGTTTAAACACCAATTCTTTCATTCCAACTTGATATTTGTAGGCAGCGTCCTTTAAGAATTTCTTCAATTGGATAGAACTTCCTGGCTCTTGTGTCTCAAACCAAGCAAACAACTCTTCTTCCTTCGCAGGAATGTTTGTGTGACTATCGTCTGGCCAAAAAACGCGGTAAGAAGGATCAAGACGCTTTAGGTCATAGAAATCAGACGCTGTGTATCCAAACTGTTTGTAGAAATCCTCAAAAACATCTGGCATCCAGTACCAGCTAGGACCCATGTCAAAGGTAAATCCTTGTTCAGTGAACTGTCTTCCGCGTCCCCCAATACTGCTGTTCTTCTCAAGAATAGTGACATCGTAACCTGCTTTCCCTAAGAAACTTGCACATGAAAGGCTAGAGATTCCAGCACCAACAATCGTAACTTTTTTACTCATTGAATTAGTTAAGTGAATAATGGTAGTCAGGAAGATATTCCATTAATTTCTTTCGAGCGATGAAAATACGACTTTTCACTGTACCGATTGGAATTCCAAGCTTATCTGCAATTTCTTTATACTTAAAACCTTGGAAGTGCATTTCGAAAGGTTCTTTGTATTCCCGCTCTAAATTACTGATTTGTTTGTTTACTTCCTTCTCAATTAACAAATTCATCGGATAAACTTGTCCATCTGTAGTATTGTTCATCACAAAATCCTCTTTCGAATGATCGAAAATAGATCCAGACTTCTGTCTTCTGCGGTATTGATTAATAAAGATATTACGCATAATCGTAAACACCCAAGCCTTGAAATTGGTCTGTGGCGTGTAGTAATTGCGATAGGTAATCGCTTTCAACATCGTCTCTTGTGTTAAATCCCGTGCATCCTCCCGATTACGGGTAAAGTTCATTGCGAATGAGTGAAGATTGTTCTCCATTCCAATTAGTGCTTCGTTGAATTCTACTGTTGACATCTTATTTTGTTTAATCAATGATAGGTCAAAGTTAAACAAAAAGTGTTTAATGTTTCAAAAAAAAAGTTAAACAAAATAAAATTAACATTCAAAAAAAGTGAATGCATTGAAAAACAGTAAGATAGATATTTATTATTGACCGAAATGCGTTAGGATTTCACAACGATTATACTGCTAACGGTTCGCGCTGTGGACTTTACCTCCTCAATTTGTGTCCCTGTAATGGTCACGTGTCCCATCTTTCTGAAGGGTTTTGTGAAGGCTTTTCCATACAAATGTGGGTGAACACCGGGCATTTCCATCGCTTTTTCCATACCTTCATAACGCACGGGTCCTTCGAATCCTTCAGCACCTAGAAGATTGATCATGGCACCTGCTCTGACGCTCTGTGTTTCTCCTAGAGGAAGCCCGAGCACAGCCCGTAAATGTTGTTCAAATTGCGAGGTAATATTACATTCTATGGTGTGGTGACCACTGTTGTGTGGACGAGGTGCGATTTCATTGACTAAAAGTTGTCCATCTGCGGTGAGAAACAATTCAACTGCCAAGAGTCCAACCATGTCAAGGGCACAAATTACCTTTTTTGCCAATTCGTGCGCAGCGGTTTCAATGTCTTCGTTGATATCCGCTGGACAAAAGAGAAACTCAACAAGGTTAGCTTCAGGGTGGAATTCACATTCAACAGCTGGGAAGGACTTTGTTTCGCCTTTTTCGTTTCTTGCCACGATGACGGAGAGTTCTTTTTGAAAGGGGATGAGCTGTTCTACAACAGAGGGTGCTTCAAAAAGTTTTGAGAAGTCCGTTTCTTGTTTGATCAACTGTACCCCACGTCCGTCATAGCCACCTGTTCGCAGTTTTTGGACAAATGGAACAGCTAATTTGACATCAATAATTCCTTGAGAATTATTGAACAGTTGAAAATCAGCTGTCGGTATGCCATGTTCTTTGTAAAATTCTTTCTGAATTCCTTTGTCGCGAATGATGCGCAGAACGCGTGGTTGTGGAAAAATTCGAACCCCTTCTTTTTCAAGTTGTTCAAAGGCTTCAATACATACATTTTCAATTTCTACAGTCAGCACATGCTTGTCACGACCGAAAGCATACAAGGTGTCGAAATCGTTTAAACTTCCAGTGGTAAAGGAGTGGGCGATATCCTTACAAGGCGCATTAGGATCTGGGTCTAGTGCATGCACATGAACATCAAAACTGATTGCTGATTGAATGAACATTCTTCCGAGCTGACCTCCTCCTACCATTCCCACGCGGCACGTGTCGCCATACCATTGTTGTTTCATGTGGCAAAGATACGCGGGAAATCAACAGCCGTTCAAAACTTTCGCAGGAAATATTTCATAAAGGTCACGCATAAAACTGTACCTTTGAGTACTATTTTTTGTGTCGCCAATTGATAACACTGCACGATAAAGTATTTGAGCCCTTTATTTTAGAGGACGAAATCTTGGACCGAATTGGTACCATTGGCACTTCCTTGTCGGCTGAATATGCAGGTAAAAATCCCTTATTCATTGCTGTTCTGAATGGTTCCTTCATGGTGGCCTCAGACCTCATGAAGTCGATGTCTATTCCGTGTGAGATTTCTTTTGTGAAGGTGAGTTCGTACCATGGAACTTCTTCAACAGGTCGGGTGGATGAACTTATAGGTTTAAATACGGACATAAAAGCACGCCATATTATTCTTTTGGAAGACATTGTTGATACGGGAGTAACTGTTGATAAAGTAGTGAAGTTATTGTCCGTAGCTGAACCAGCATCGGTAAAGACATGTACACTCTTGTTTAAGCCGGACGCTTTTAAAGGAAAGAAATCACCCGATTACATCGGTTTTACCGTTCCCGAATTGTTTGTTGTAGGTTACGGCCTTGACTATGATGAATTGGGTAGAAATCTACGAGATATATATAAGTTGAAAGAAGATTGAAATTTAATATCATGCTGAACATTGTATTATTTGGACCTCCAGGGGCAGGAAAAGGAACACAGTCGGAACGATTGATTGAACGTTATGGATTGGTGCATTTGTCAACCGGAGATATTTTCAGAGCAAACATCAAAGGAGAGACCGAGCTTGGATTGATGGCCAAAAGCTTCATGGACCAAGGGAAATTGGTACCGGATGAGGTGACAATCAACATGCTTCATTCTGAGGTGTTGAAACATGACAATCCAAAAGGATTTATTTTTGATGGTTTTCCGCGCACAAATGCTCAAGCACTCGCGTTAGACGTGTTGCTGGACGGTTTGAATGCACCGATTTCTTTAATGCTTGCTCTAGAAGTGGAGGAGTCAGAATTGAAAGTACGTTTGTTAAAACGAGCAGAATCAAGTGGTCGTGCTGATGATGCGGATCCAGCAATCATTGAAAATCGAATTCGTGTGTACAATAATGAAACGGCACCCGTGAAAGCGTTTTATCAAGCTCAAAATAAATTCAAGTCCATTGATGGCATTGGCACTATAGATGAGATTACCGAGCGGCTATTTGCTGCCATTGAAGCTTAACAAGCACTAAATTTCAAGTCCACTTCGGTGGACTTTTTTTTTGTCATGGTTTATCCTACCTTTGCATACATCTATAAACATGGCTTCAGACAATTTTGTTGATTACGTAAAAATTCATTGTACTTCGGGCAATGGTGGTGGTGGATCAACCCATTTCCGCAGGGAAAAATATATACCTAAAGGTGGTCCCGATGGGGGAGATGGTGGTCGTGGAGGTCATGTATTCATTCGCGGAAATGCGCAGCTTTGGACTTTACTCCACTTGAAATACAAAAAGCACGTCAAGGCAGGTCATGGCGCACATGGATCTGGTAACTTGAAAACAGGTGGTCAAGGTGAAGATGAATACATCGAAGTTCCGTTGGGAACTATTGCACGAGACGATGAAACTGGTGAGGTTTTGTTCGAAATCACAGAAGATGGAGAGGAAAGAATCATTCAACCAGGAGGTCGCGGCGGACAAGGGAACAACCAGTTTAAGTCTTCAACGAACCAAACGCCACATTATGCACAACCTGGAGAACCTGGTCAAGAGGGATGGAAAATTCTCGAACTGAAAGTACTTGCAGATGTTGGTCTCGTGGGATTTCCGAATGCTGGAAAAAGCACCCTTCTTTCGGTGTTAAGTTCAGCAAAACCTGAAATTGCCAATTATCCATTTACTACACTTCGACCAAACTTGGGTATCGTGAAATACCGCGATTATCGTTCATTCATTATGGCCGATATTCCTGGAATCATCGAAGGTGCACATGAAGGTAAGGGCTTAGGATTGCGATTCTTGCGACATATTGAACGCAATTCATTACTCTTGTTTATGATTTCTGCAGATAGCGATGATATCAAGAAGGAATACCAAGTGTTGTTGAATGAATTGAAATTGTACAATCCTGAATTAC
>JAJTDQ010000131.1:0-3138 GCA_021300505.1 Cryomorphaceae bacterium | reverse complement strand
TATGCTAGACGAGGTCATGATGGATCAAATGAAAAAGGATTTACCGAAAATTCCCTATGTATTTATTTCTTCTGTTGCTCAAAAGGGCTTGGTCGAATTGAAAGATTTGATTTGGGAACGATTGAACCATGATTGACACCTTAGAGTCCATTGACCGGGCGATTGTACTTGCTGTTAATGGCTGGAATACTCCCTGGCTGGATGAGTTGATGTGGTGGATTTCGGCGCGAATTACATGGATTCCTGTTTATCTCTTGTTGCTTTATTTAGGTCTGAAAAAACTTCAACGACGGCAGTTTGTTTTCTTTGTGCTTTCAGCATTATTTGCTGTAATCCTTGCAGATCTCATTTCGGTGTATTGTTTCAAGGAAGTATTTCTGCGTTATCGACCTTCACACAATACCCTTTTAACTAACCGCCTGCACCTTTACGAGATCAAGCCAGGCGAATTTTATAAAGGAGGAATGTACGGGTTCATCTCCTCGCATGCAGCTAATTTTTTCGCATTATTTCTTCTCGCAGGTCTGGTGTTTAAACCTCTTTATCCAAAAATGATCTATTGGCTCCTTGCAGCGAATGTCCTTGTTTGTTTGAGTCGATTGTACTTGGGAGTACATTATCTCTCTGACCTCATTGCTGGAGGAGTTGTTGGAGCGACGATTGGGTATGTATGCTATCGTTTGGTTTTTCTTCGATTTACTACTAAACCATCTAAACCATGAGTTGGATCTTGATTTTTCTTGGTGGTGGTTTAGGTAGTTTGGTGCGCTATGGATTTAGTGTTGCAGCTTTGCGGGTGTATTCTGGGAATTTTCCATTGGGTACATTTATCAGTAATGCACTTTCATGCCTAATTCTTGTGATCATCGCGCATTTGATTCATGATAAAGCCAATACCGAAGAATGGGTCCGTCCCTTGATATTGGTCGGTTTTTGCGGTGGATTTAGCACCTTCAGCACATTTAGCAATGAAACGGTGCACTTGATTTCAACGGGAAATAGTGTATTGGCAGTGGTCAACATCCTTGTTTCTTTAGCGACAGGAATAGGAATTGTTTATTATTTCCGTCCTTGATTTAAGCAACTGGAATTTCCGTCTGAACTTCTTTAATTAAAGCTGCACGTCTTGCTACCCAATCTGTTAGATCTTTCTGCTGTGCAATGCCCTTTTGTTGGAATCTTTTCAGGTGTCTAAACCACATGTAAGCCGCCAAACCGAAAAAACCTATCAGCAGGTAATAACCAATGGCAATGAGATAACTTGGATACACAAAGGCATAAATAACAAAGATGACAGGTATGTTCAGAAGTCCAATGGCAATCATGCCCATCAATAATTTCACTGAGCCCCAGAACACGCGGCGTTTGAATGACTTCTCTACGAAACGTTTCACCAAAAGGTAAGGAATTGCACAATGAACCATTCCAAAGAGCATAAATGGAAAGAGCAAAGCCAAATGCATCAAATTAGTTGTTCGATTAATCTTGCCTGTGACAGCCATTTCATGAATGTGGTTCTCGTCAATCTTGTTTTTCTTTAACGCACTGAAATAATCTGCAACCTTTTCTTTTAACGGGATTAACTTTTCATTTTCATCAGAAGTCCTTTCATTCAACCAAAGCGCCAACTTTTGCGAGTAGTGCCAACGTTTTTCAAGAGGGACGGAATGATCGCTGTGCAGTGCATTTATTCCTTTACGTGTCAACATCATCACCTCTTCATGGAATTCACTCCATTGTTTGTCTTCTACATGGGTGATTTGTGTTTTTAATAAGTCCTCAACAATTTTTGTGAGTTCTGTGATCGCCTTGTTTGGATTTTCAAGATAGAGTTCCTTGTAATCATTCAAACAGATTTTTTTTGAGGTGGAAACGAGACAATCACTGCGCATTTCATTTGGGTCAGAATAGTTGACTCCAACAGCTGCAATATAGATTTTTTTCTTCCAATTGATTTTTTCCAAGGTGTGGAAACCAATCCGCACCGCACCTTTTTTCAAAGGCTTCAAGCGTCGAATAAAGACATCATCCGTAAATCCTTCTCCAAAGATCAAAAGGTTTCTTCCAAATGACAGAATCCGTGCGCATTGGTCAAACACCGCGGCATTTTTATCCTTTGTATCCACCCCGTCGTGTTGACGATAGATCGGTAGCATGTGCGCTGTCCAGAGAATTGGTCTTGTAATAGGCGTAAAAACATCGGAACGTGTCATGAAGAAAACGATTGGTCTACGCATACCGGCGGCAACAAGTGGATCCATGAAGGCTGCCGCATGATTACTTACATATATGGTTCGACCATACCACTGACGTGGTGCGTTCACTGTTTTAAAACGTGGATAGAAAATTCGAACACTGTATTGCAGCGCGAGTTTTAAAACCACATAAAAAAAACGCATCATAAATCAACGGGTGTATTTACTGTTTTTTTTCAACCTCCTTTTCTTCTTTCACCTCTGTTTCTCCCGCCTTTTTATTTTGGCGAAGTTCTTTAGCAACATTACGGTTCTTGCCAAGATAGTAACCAATACCAATTTCGTGTGAGCCATTTCCAGCAGTGGAAATTCTTCCAACGGATTGCTCATAAGAATAATTCAAATAGAGATTCTTGATGATATTGCCACCAAAATTAAATACCAAGGCATTGTTGGTTCGGTACTGAAGTCCAAACCATATATTTTGATTCATGGTGAAGCGCGCTCCAAAATCTGCGGACATCGGACTATGTTGTGCAAATTTGAACACCACCATTGGCTCTATGGCTAGGATGTCGTTTACATCGATTCGGTATTTCGCCACAATGAAATAATGGCGATTGAAATTGCTTTCCAAAGCGACATTGTTCAATCGAACTTGATTCTTAAACGCCTGTGTGGTGCTTAAACCTAAAAACACATTTTTGCCATACAACACCAATCCTGCTTGAGCATCGAAAATGCTTTGCTGTGTAGTACCCCCAAGAAACTGGTTGAATGTAGGGTCGTTTTCTTGGTACAAAACCACTTTTGATGGATCAAGTCGAAAATGACTATAGCCCAAGCCTAATCCTGCTCCAATATTCAGGTCACGAGACAATGGAATATGGTATGCATAGCTCATTTGTAGGGAAGTTTTGGCGAAGGGACCTATGGCATCGCT
>JAJTDQ010000013.1 GCA_021300505.1 Cryomorphaceae bacterium | reverse complement strand
TGCAAAAGTACGAAACTCCTGCGTGAATAAAAAAGTTCGGAGAACTTAAAGATATTAGGACATTAAGATTTTAAGATGAAAGACGATTAGACGAAAGACGATTAGACAAAAGACCGCTATCGCTTAAAGACAAAAGACCGCTGCCCTTTAAGGCTTAATTACACTTCGAAAGCCGATGTCATAATCAAAGAACTTGTAATTTGTAATTTGTAATTTGTAATTTGTAATTTGTAATTCGTAATTCGTAATTCGTAATTCGTAATTCGTAATTCGTAACTCGTAACTACATAACTCATAACTACACTCTCGCTTCAATCAACTCCGCAATGCAATCCACAAAACGTGGGTGATCGTTTGAGCTTGGAACCAACTGAATTTTTTCACCGCCATATTCCTCAAAGATCTCTTGGTACTCGTCACCAATTTCAATAATGGTTTCTAGACAATCGGCGACGAAAGCAGGACTGAAAACCAATAATTTCTTCGCGCCTTTTTTCGCCCATTCTTCGACAACCTTATCTGAAAATGGAGTCAACCATTTCTTGTCCAAGCGCGATTGGAAACAGACGGTATAGTCTGATTCTTTCAAGCCTAAACGCTCTGCAATCAATCGTGTGGTGCCGTAACTCGTTGCTTTATAGCAGAACTTGTTCTTTTCATTGACCTCACTTTCGCAAGGCTGATCACTGCATAGGTCCGTGTCCTCATAGACTTTATCCACTTGTCGTTCTGGCAACCCGTGGTAAGAAAACAAAATATGGTCATATTCTTTGAGATCAAATTGCCCTGCACGATCAACAACCGCATCGATGTATCCTGAATGATCCCAAAATTGACTGACAATTTTAACTTCTGGAATAACCCACCATTTTTGAATGATCTCCATTGCTCTAGCTATGGCAGAACCCGTTGAAGCACTCGCATATTGTGGGAACAACGGAATGATGATGATTTGATCGTAATTGGCTCTATGCATACGTTCCAACACCATATCCATTGACGGATTTTGATAGCGCATTGCCATTTCTATCGTCACATCTTGGGCTTTAAACCGGTCTGAAACTAGCTCTACAAGACGTTCGGTATGCTTCAACAATGGAGAGACACCATTGCTATGCTGCCACAATTCCTTGTAAATCTTCGCGGATTTTGGCGCTCGAAATGGCACGATGATTCCATTTACCAAAATCTTCCTAGCCAACCAAGGAATGTCAATTACGCGTGGGTCGTTTAAAAATTCAGATAAATACCTGCGAACATCTCCAATACTTGGACTATCCGGTGTTCCGAGTTGAATTAGTAACACTCCTGTTTTCATGCTCTTCAATTTAACGTTACTTGTTTTTTATCAATTTTTCTTCCCATCCCTCCGCTTGTTTCGACGTAATCAAGGAAAGCTCCTTCAAAGTATTTACGACACCCTCTAATTCCTCTTTTCTTATCCCTTCATGTTCATTCCATTCGGTATCTGAAAGCCACATTTTTGTTTGTTCCAATGGAATGTTATACCTCCAGGAAAAAACATCAGCAGCATTGGGGTCATTTTTCAATTTCTCCGCACTCGCATTCACCACTCTACACATTTGATCAATTAAATCACTATGCTTCTCCAAAAATTCTTCGCGAACAGCAATTACAAAGCATGGCCAAGGTGTCAAGACGTCCCCAACGCGCTTGCATTTTTTTTGCGTAACAAAAGGAAATGTGGTGTATTTCTCCCACAAAAAGATTTGCGCTTGATCATGCTGCAAGGCCCATAATCCACCATAAATATCCCCAACGACATTGAATTGAATCGACGATTGATCCCACCCTTCACGCTCACCGAGTACATACGCCATCAAGTGCGAACCTGAACCCTCTCTTGAAACAGCAAAAGTTGGATGCTTGATATCTTCAACACTATTTATTTCTGAATGATATGGGACATGTATCCCCCACTGCAAAGGAGTTTTCACATAGACTTGAACAATTCGAGCTTTAAGACCTTGAAGTACCGCTCTAGTTATTCCTTCTGTCAATAAAACAGCTACATCGATTGAGCCCGTCTCAAGGCCACGAATCATTTGGCCTGTACCTCCGTTCATGTCACTCCAGTGCACATCGATTCCTAACTCCGCAAATTTCCCTTTCTCAATGGCCATTCGCCATGGCAAATTGAAATGTTCGGGAACGCCTCCTATCTTTAATCCTGTCATCTTCTATTGTTCCGTATCGTCTTCCGAAAACTGCATGTCGTGCAACTTGCGGTAATATCCTTCTTTACCGAGTAATTCAGTATGGGTACCTTGTTCAACAATTTCACCTTTGTCCATCACCACAATCAAATCAGCCGAACGAATCGTTGACAATCGGTGAGCAATGACAATAGACGTTCTTCCTTTAGTTAGGGCTTCTGTCGCTTTTTGAATTAAGACTTCAGACTCATTATCCACGCTTGATGTAGCCTCATCAAGAATCAATATCTCCGGATTATAAACATAAGCGCGGACAAATGAAATCAATTGACGTTGCCCAACAGAAAGAACCCCTCCTCGCTCGCCGAGCACATAATCGTAGCCGCCCGGAAGTTGACATATAAATTCATCAGCACCAACCGCCTTTGCTGCTAGAATGACCTGTTCTCGGGTGATATCAGGTGAGCCTAGTGTGATGTTGCGATGAATACTGTCTGAAAACAAGAAAACATCTTGGAGAACTACAGCAATATTACTTCGCAAGTAGTTCAATTCTATATCCCTAAGTTCAACATCACCAATATGAATGTTTCCTATCGTGTATTCATAAAAACGTCCTAGTAAGTTGACCATGGTTGTTTTACCAGAACCCGTTGCACCAACAAATGCGACGGTTGATCCTGGCTTGATTGCCAAATGAATGTTTTTAAGTACATATTGGTCATCGGTATAGGCGAACGAAACACCATCAAATCGAATAGGCACGTTAAACCGACACGTATCATTCTTCCCTTGTTCCTGAACAAATTCATCCATATCCAAAATCTCAAAAACACGTTCCGCTCGCACCGTACCGCGCTGAAGCACATTAAACTTATCTGCCAACATGCGTATTGGACGATAGAGTTGACTAATCCAAAGCGTGAATGAAAAAATTTGACCATACATGGCCTGTACCTCAACTTTTGATTTTCCTCCAGCTATAACTGCTCCCCAAACAATGAGAAAAGCAATGGACAACGAACTTAAAAGTTCAACTACCGGGAAGAAAATCGAATTGGCCCAAACGGCATTCACATGTGCTTGACGATGACCTTTATTGATTTCTTCAAATACCGCATATTCTTGCTTTTGTCGGTTGAATAACTGAACAATCGACATACCTGTCAAGTGTTCTTGAACGAAGGTGTTCAGTTTATTGACCTGCGTTCGCTCCAATTGAAAGGACTTCTGCATGGCACGTGCAAAAATGCGAGTTGCGATCAACAAAAATGGAATTGGTACCAATGTCATCAAGGTCAATTGCCAATTGGTCCAGAACATCAATGAGAGGACGATTACCAAGGCTAAGAGATCTCCGGCAATTTCCAAAATCCCTGATGAAAACACTTCCGTAATGGCCTCAAGATCGGATACGACTCGAGTTACTAATGAGCCTATTGGTGTTTTGTCGAAATACTGCATGCGAAAACGCAGCAAATGACCAAAAATGCGCGTGCGGAGATCACGAATAACCGACTGCGCAAGAAGGTTTGAAAAATACATTCCTGCAAATTGCAGAAGCGACTCAATGATCAATAATCCGATGATCATAAACGTCCAGATCACCAACATGTCAGGCTGTTTCGACTGAACCAAGAAACGATCTACCATTTGTCCGATCAACAAAGGGCGTAAAGGTCCAAGAAAAGACAAGAGAATGGTACACGTCACTGACAAAACCAAAATCCTTTTGTAAGGTTTTGTATTCGCCAACAAGCGTTTAAAAACTAAAAAATTCAGACTTTTTTTCTCCGACATACGGGCAAAATTACCGAAAATAAAGCGCACCTTTCTCCTGAAGTGGACCTTTCTCCTAATAATTACAATTTTGCCCTTCGAAAGTTTTTGAAAATCTGTACTTTTATAGCAAAGCAACCGAAAAGATGGTACATTCCCTTTCCTCCCAGCATTCAATTTTCAATCACTTCATCGCAGAAATTCGTGACACTCAAATTCAAATGGATTCGATGCGTTTTCGCAAAAACATGGAGCGTATTTCTGAGGTGATGGCATACGAGCTTTCTAAGTCCTTAAAATTTAAGGATGCAGATGTACAAACGCCTCTTGGAATCGCAAAGACAGCGCTTTTAGAAGAACAACCTGTATTGGCCACCATTTTACGCGCAGGACTCTCGATGCACCAAGGATTACTAAACTATTTTGATGGTGCCGAAAGCGCATTTATCTCAGCATACCGCAAACATACGACAGCAGAAGATTTTGAAATTTATGTCGAATACCTAGCGTCTCCAAACCTAGACAACCGGATTCTCATAATCAGCGATCCAATGCTTGCTACTGGAGCTTCTATGGTTGCTGTATATAAGGCCCTACTTAAACAAGGAAAACCAAAACGTGTTATTATCGTTTCTGCGATTGCAACGCCCGATGCATTGGAATTTGTTCGGAAAAATCTTCCGGATACCACAGACATTTGGGTGGGTGCCATCGATGCTGAATTAACTGCACCTAGCAGCTTTTGCAGGTGGAACATTCGGATCGGCTGTTTTCTACTTTTTCAGTGAGTTGGTGATGTCCATGGCTCACAAACAGAAGGTCAAAAAACTCGAAGAATTGGAGCGTAAAGGTCTTCCAATTCCAAAAAAAAAGAAGTTTTCCAAAACCAATAAGTTCATCATCCGAATCAAACATAAGTTAGGAATTTATGGAATTTGTTTTTGGGCTCCTTTTTTCTTGTCTGTGCCAATTGGAAGTATTATTGCCGCAAAATTTTACGGCAAACAACACAAAACCTTTCCGCTCATAATTCTTGGGATGGCAATTAACTCATTGATCATGACGGGCGTTGCCTATCTTTTGTTTTAAACGTGAATAAATTTCATCTTTTTTTCGATCTAGATCGCACACTTTGGGATTTTGAAAAGAATTCTGAAATTGCGTTAAACATCTTATTTCATGACTTGAGCCTTCATCTGGAAATTGAGGATTTTCACACCTTTCATGAAGAATATAAAGAACACAACACCATTCTATGGAAGTTATATGGTGCTGGTAAAATGACGAAAGAGGTACTCAGAAGTGAACGCTTTCGAAAGGCTCTTGCCACTTTTGGCATTGAAGATCCAGTTACAATTGAGAAACTTTCAGACGGATATGTTGAATTGTCACCGGTACAAACCGCCATGTTTCCAAACGCTTTAGAAACGGTGAAATCATTAAAATCCGAAGGGTACCAGCTCCACATGATTACGAACGGATTTCGAGAGGTACAAACCATTAAGATTGATAACTGTGGGTTGGCGCCTTATTTTCAGGAATTGATTTGCTCTGAGGATATTGGAAAGAACAAACCGGACAAAGATATTTTTCACTACTCCATGCGCTTAGCAGAGTGCAATGCGGATCAATCTGTTATGATCGGTGACGACTATGAGGTGGATATTCTTGGCGCAAACGCCGTCGGAATGCACACCATTCACTTCGACCCTGAACAAAAATTTCAAGACGTCGAAGGTGAGTGGCGAATACGCGAGCTGAATCAAATTCCTGAAATCCTACCTTGGATTCTCAAAGGATAATTCAAGAAGTCTATCCGTAAAGTTCTTGACGTGTCTTTTCGTAGAGAATCATTCCTGCCGCAACACCTACATTCAAAGAGGCAATTTCACCACGCAATGGAATTCGTGCTTTAATGTCTGATAGGTTCAATAGATCTGATGTAATTCCATTTTCCTCTGAACCGAGAATTATCGCTACGGGTCCTCTTAAATTCACTTCGTACAACGGAATTTTCGATTTTTCTGTACAAGCAACGATGCGCAATCCACATTGTTGAAGATAAAACAAGGTGTTTTTCAAATCATCCGTCTTGCATACTGGAATTCGGTTCAAGGCACCTGCAGATGTTTTTACCGCATCAGCACTTACTAATGCAGAGCCCTTTGATGGAATGAGAATTGCGTCTACACCTTGGCATTCAGCTGTACGTGCAATTGCACCAAAGTTGCGCACATCGGTAATGCGATCAAGTACCAAAATAAGCGGCTTCTCACCTTTCTCAAGCTTTTCTTCAACCAGCGTTTCGATTACAGCATATTCAATCGGAGCAACATAGGCAATTACACCTTGGTGATTTCCAGAAGTGATGCGGTCCAATTTCTCTGTCGGAACAAATTGCAAAGGATATTCTTTTCCTTTCAAGGATTCCTTCAGCTCCATGAACAACTCTTTTTTCATTCCTTTGAGAATGAGTATTCGGTTGATTTCGCGATTGGCTTCAATGGCCTCAATCACAGATCTCACACCATAAATTACATCCTCAGGATCTTTCCTTCTCTCAAATCGTTGTCTTTGTTCCATCATCACCATTTAAATTCAATATCTACCTTTACTCCATCCCCAAAAGTTTGAGCTACTGGACACGCCTTTCCTGCGCGTATTACTTTATCTGCAGTAGCATCGTCCCACCCATTTTCCGTTAAGTCGATGCGCATTATCAATTGTTCAATGCGTCGAGGAGCCGAAGACATTATTTTTTCCACCTCAGCCTCTGCATGCTTGAAAGAGACACTGTGTGTATCGCAATAAATTCCCATAATTGTAATCATGCAAGAAGCATAGGCCGTCGCTACCAAATCCGTTGGAGAGAAAGCCTCACCCTTACCATGGTTGTCAAGAGGTGCATCCGTAATAATCTTCATGCCTGAAGCAAGATGAGTACATTCAGTGCGCAATTGTCCGAGATATTCTACTTTGGAAGTAACCATCAGAAGTGCTTTTAATCGTATTTTTGTCCGTCGAATTTATTCAACCATGTAAAGATAGGTCTTTTCGCTCACTGCGAGACATAGCGAACAAATGTTCGTGAACAATGGTTCAAGAAAAGAGGACAACATAAATAGTACATTATGAGTGAATCAATCCAAAAGGACAACGCAGAGATTCGGATAAAAAAGCCGAAATGGTTACGTGTCAAACTTCCGACTGGTGAAAACTATCGTAAGGTTCGCGCCCTAGTGGATGAGCATAAGCTGCATACCATTTGTGAAAGTGGTAATTGTCCAAACATGGGTGAATGCTGGGGAGAAGGTACGGCTACATTCATGATTCTTGGAAATATCTGCACACGTTCATGTGGGTTTTGCGCAGTGCATACAGGCAAGCCCGAAGAGGCCGATCCATTTGAGCCGGGACGTGTTGCGAACAGTGTAAAGACCATGCGTGTGAAACATGCTGTGATTACATCAGTCGACAGGGATGATTTAAAGGATGGAGGTTCAACCATTTGGGCACAAACTGTTCGAGCAATTCGAAATCAATCTCCCGGAACTACTTTGGAAACATTGATCCCAGATTTTGCGGGTAATTGGGAAAATCTTCAAGCTATCATTGATGTGGCTCCGGAAATTGTCTCCCACAACCTCGAAACTGTGCGAAGATTAACAAAGCAAGTGCGAATCCAAGCGAAATATGACCGAAGCTTAGAGGTGCTATTCCGACTAAAAAAGGGTGGTATGCGCACGAAATCAGGAATTATGCTTGGACTAGGCGAAACAGAAGAAGAAATCATCGAAACGATGGAAGATTTGCGTAGTGTTCATGTGGACATTATTACACTTGGGCAATACCTTCAGCCTACAGCGAAACATCTACCGATTGCTGAATTTGTGACTCCTGAAAGATTCGAGAAATATCGATTGCTCGGAATCGAAATGGGATTCCGTTATGTAGAAAGTGGACCATTAGTGCGCTCCTCTTATCATGCTGAAAAACACTTGTTTTAAAAAGTTAAATGCAGTCATTTGAAAATAATATTTGCTCTCCATTGACTTCGAACAATTCAAGTCTTATTTTTGTTACTCAAAAAAGTGCGAAACAATTGGAACACTTATTCATTAATATTTGTTAATTTGGTGCTCGCATTTCTAATATTTATGATTTTATAGCTGAACTATGAAACGCAATAACATAATAATCGGATCAGTAAGTGCAGTTGCTTTCGTTGCAATCATTGCTGTCTCCCCTTGGAAAATCTTTAACAACGAAGGTGACTACGCTAAGAAGGGTCTACCTTCATTGGAAGCTAAATCGGCCGAAGACGCAAAAAAATGGATGGAAGCTCGCTACATCGACGAGGCAACAGGTGAACGTATTTCATCTGCGAAGCTCGAAACGATCATGAAGCAAATCCTGAAAGCTCCAAAAAGCAAGAACATTTCTTTCTTGGAACAAGGTCCAGATAACATCGGTGGTCGTACTCGTGCCATCCAGGTGGACCGTACTGACCGTAATTTAGTGTTTGCAGGAGGTGTTTCCGGAGGACTATTCAAAACTGTCAATCGGGCTGATACGTGGACAAGAGTAGATTCTTATATCGCTGCTGGTGCTTCGCCATATATTTCAAGTATGTGTATGACACCGGACGGAACGTTCTATGTGGCAACAGGTTCTAACCAAGAAGGTTGGGATGGTAATGGAGTTTGGTATTCTACTGACAAAGGAGATACTTGGGCAAAAATACCTGGGACAACAAATTCGACTGAAATAGGATGTTCGGATGTTACCACAGACAACTATGTTTGGATGGCGACAACAACAGGCTTGAAGAAATGGAAGTTGGGAGACGCAGCAGTAACCTCTGTTCCTGTTGGTTCTGGTGTTTGTAACACAATGCAGATATCGAAAGATGGTCAAGTATTGGTTGTAGCCGTTGGCTCAAACAAAACATGGGTTTCAAATGATGGAGGTTCAACTTGGGCTGACAAATCAGGTACTGGTTCAGGATTGGTTCCAACAGGATCTGGACGCATTGAGTATGCTATCTCTCCAACAAAACTAAATGGATCTTACACAGTTTATGCAACGCGCACGAATGCAAATCTTCAAGGGATGAATATTTCTCTTGACAATGGACAAACGTGGACGCAGTTTGTAGGTGCTTCAGGTACTCCAAGCAACTTAGATATCTACCGCGACCAAGGGACGTACAACTCTATCATTAGTGTAGACCCAACGGATCCTAAACGCCTATTGATTGGAGGTATTGACGTATGGCAATGGAAAATGACTGTCAACAACCCGCCATCTGGAGGTTTCGAGAAATTGACACAATGGTTTGTTCCACCATTCACACCGATTTACGCACATGCTGACAACCACGAAATGAAGTGGGATGATGTGAATCGTTTGTATATTGGTAACGATGGTGGTGTTGGAATCACAGATGACTTAGGTGAAAATTGGTACCCTTCTAACCGAGGATATAATGTAACTCAGTTCTATGGTATTGCATTTGACCGTGACGGAGCAGTGATGGGTGGAGCGCAAGATAACGGTACGTTGTACAACGACCATACACTTTCAACTTTCCAAGAATTCCGTGAAGTAGGTGGTGGTGATGGTTTCGAGTGTGAAATCTCTTTCTTCAACCCACGTGTAATGTTCTCTTCTGTATACTACAACTCAATTTCTCGTTCAGGAGATAAAGGACAAACATTTACATCTTTCGTTCCTACTCTACCAGGCACATATGATCCAGCTGGAACTGATGGAAGTCCATTCCATCCATTCCACACAGAGTTCGTATTGGCTGAATACTACGATTTGGGTTCTGAAGATTCAGTTACATACATACCAACTAAGGACTACCCAACAGGAGCAACTATTACTATTCCAAGTGCATCAACTGGCGATAGTATGAATTACGTTACCACTGCTCCTATTCAGTTCGACGATACATTATTCTACAACAGTGCACTTACCATTAATGATGTTAGTGTTGTAAATGCAATCAACGGACAAACAGTTTATCTTGGAAACTACTCTTGGGCACCTTTTGCTTCTGCATCAGGAAGTATTCCCCCAGTAGTAGGTGATTCATTGCTTGTTCAATTTGAAACGGGTGCAGATACTGTTGTCGTTGAAAGCCTTGGAACCTACTTGCACTACTATGGTGAAAACAGTGCGACAGGAGAGGTTTTAAGTTTAGGACTTGATACTGTAGCTTACAACGTTGCATGGGATACTTTGCGTGTTCAAGACCCTTACCAATCATGGTTTGTTGTTTATGTAAATGCAAATGGTGGTGAACTTTGGGGAACACGTAACGCATTGCGTTTGTCAGCTTCAGATCAAAATTGGGTGAACATTGCACGTAATATTGGTGGTGGATTGTTCAACAACATCGATATTGAGTTCTCACGTAATCTTGAGCATTGCTACGTTAGTGCTGGTGCTGGAGTTTACCGTATCGATGGACTTGGTTCAGCCTACACGTCAGATCCGAACTTTGAGTCGAAGGTTGGATGGTTAGGAACTCCTATTGCCAGTCCTCCGACGTATACCACAAAAACACAAATTGCAACAAACAACTACCAAGGTATCGCAGTCAATCCAAACAATGCGAATGACCTCGTTTGTTTCTCAGGGTTTGGTGGTGTTACACGTCGCTCATTGAATGCAACATCTGCTACACCTACATACACAGCACTTTCTGCTATCACTACTCCTTCTAACGTAGCGGTTTACGATGGTATTATCGACCGTGACGATTCAGATATCCTTGTAGTTGGTACTGCAGCTGGGGTATTTGTAACTGAAGATGGAGGTGCAACTTGGGAAAATGCTTCTGCAGGATTTGAAGGCACACCAGTTTACGAAGTTCGTCAGTCATGGAGAACTTGGGATGAAGGTAACCGTCGTCCAGGAGAAATCTACATCGGTACTTACGGCCGTGGAATTTGGAGCACTGCTGCTTACCTTGGAATAGGTGACGCTGACGGAAATGGAAATCAAATCTTCAAAACGAAATTGAAGACTTATCCTAACCCGACTACTGAAATGACGACGTTAACATTTAACCTAGAACAAACGTCAAACGTTAGTGTAATGGTTTACAATATTTCAGGAACACTTGTTCAAACAATCAACAACAAGAATGTGCCTGCAGGCTCACAAACATTGAAAATCGATGCTTCTGATCTACCACGTGGTACATATATCGTGAAACTGGTTGCAGGAAAACAAAATGATACTGTGAAATTCATTAAAATGTAATTCTCACAAATAACATAAAGAAAAGGGTCTGCTTCGGTAGGCCCTTTTTTTATTGCCTTTAATCCCCAAACAATCAGCTGAGAATTCTACCTTTGTAAAAAAATTAATCATGAATTCATACGATGTTACAATCATTGGTTCTGGTCCTGGTGGATATGTTGCCGCTATTCGTTGCGCACAGCTTGGATTAAAAACAGCCATCATCGAAAAATACACTACACTCGGTGGAACATGCCTCAATGTTGGATGTATTCCTTCGAAGGCTCTTCTCGACTCTTCTGAGCATTACCACAACGCCGTTCACAACTTCGACGAACATGGTATTGAAGTGAAGAATGTAAAAGCCAACCTAGCACAGATGATTAACCGCAAAAATGAAGTGGTAAGTCAAACATGCGCTGGTGTAAAGTACCTCATGGACAAAAACAAAATTGATGTCTATACAGGAGTAGGTGCCCTTTCTGATAAAAATACAGTTGTTGTGACTGATGCTGAGGGAAAATCACAATCCTTGAGTTCAAAGAACATCATCATTGCGACAGGTTCAAAGCCTAATTATTTCCCAGGAATGGAACCCGACAAAAAACGTATCATCACTTCCACTGAGGCTTTAAACTTGCCTGAAATTCCAAAGAGAATGTTGGTGATTGGTGGTGGTGTGATTGGGTTGGAACTCGGATCTGTTTATGGACGACTTGGTACCGAAATCGAAGTGATTGAATTTGCGCCTTCCATTATCCCAACAATGGACAGTGCAATGGGAAAAGAATTGACGCGCGTACTTAAAAAAGAAGGTTTCAAGTTCAATCTTGAACACCGCGTTCAGAAAGTGGAGAACAAAGGGAAATCTGTTCTTTTAACGGCATTGAATAAAAAAGGTGAAGAAGTGACTTTCGAAGCTGACTACTGTCTTGTTGCTGTAGGAAGAAAACCATTTACACAAGGATTAAATTTAGAAGCTGCAGGATTGACGGTAAACAATCGCGGACAAATTGATGTCAACGATCATTTGCAAACAGCAGTTCCACACATTTACGCCATTGGAGATGTGGTTCGTGGTGCAATGCTTGCGCACAAAGCGGAAGAAGAAGGTGTATTTGTAGCAGAACTCATTGCAGGACAAAAACCACACATCAACTACAATCTCGTTCCAGGTGCTATAAAGTAGGTTCATTTCCAATCAAAGCATTGGGGCGTGCTCGTGCGAGTATGGATACAGCAGGATTGGTAAAAATCCTTGCGGACAAAGAAACAGATGAAGTACTTGGAGTGCATATGGTTGCTCCACGTGCTGCGGATTTGATCATGGAAGCCGTAACTGCTATGGAATACCGTGCATCGGCAGAAGACATGGCGCGTATTTGTCACCCACACCCTACCTACTCAGAAGCAATCAAAGAGGCGGCACTCGATGCTACAGAAGCACGATCATTGCACGTTTAAGAAATAACAATAATCAAGTAAAATGCGGCTCGAAAGGTCGCATTTTATTTTTGGAGCAATTCCTGAAACCAGTATCCTGAGTCTTTAATGGTTCGTTTTTGTGTGGTATAGTCCACATGGATCAATCCAAACCGAGGACGATAACCCTCACTCCATTCAAAATTATCCGTAAGGCTCCATACAAAATACCCTTCAACAGGAACTCCCTCATTTTTTGCTCTCAGTACCTGAGCCAAGTAAGCCCGAAAGAAATCAATTCGCGCAATGTCATGGACCTTCCCTTCTTCAACATTGTCTTCGACGCACACTCCATTTTCCGTGATAATCAAATGGTCAACACCAGCATAGGCGTCAAATTGCTTGAGCACTTGATAAATACCTTCAGGATAAATTTCAAAACCCATCTCATTGACAGGAACCCCACGCTTTTCTGCTTTTACTTGATTTCCCCAAACCAAAGGAATAATACTCCGCTTCACCACTACCCGAAAGTAATTTTGTAGCCCAATAAAATCAAAGTGGAACTTCAATTTCTCGGCATCTCCTGGCAACATGTATTTTTCAATGCGCTTCAAACCAGGGAAATCAGCCGTGGGATATCCCATGCCTAAACTTGGTTCAATGAACATACGGTTCAACATCGCATCCATTCGCCGCGCTGCCTTATCGTGTTTTTTAAGTCCTTCGAAGGATTCCACGTAGGAACAACTGAAATTCGTTCCTATTCGCGCGTTGGGTACTTCCTCCCGTATCGTACGACCACTCTCTGCCATCGCCAAACAGGTGTGATGCGCCGCACGCATAAATTTTGAAATCCCGCGCTTTCCTGGTGCATGATATCCTACCAAATAACCTAAACTTGTGAAGGCCGCGGGTTCGTTGAAGACCATCCAATTTTTAACCTTCGAACCATACTCACGCGCCAATACTCTGGTATACTCGGTAAACCATTCCACTACCGCGCGATTGGTCCACCCGCCTTTGTCTTCTAACACCTGTGGGATATCCCAATGGTACAAAGTGATCCATGGTTCAACACCTTGAGCAATACATTCGTCTATGACTTTATGGTAAAAATCGATGCCCTCCTGATTGACTTGTCCAGTGCCATTGGGCAATATTCGAGTCCATGCGATTGAAAACCGAAAAACTTTAAAATTCAATTCTTTGTGAAGGCGAATATCTTCTTTGTAACGATGGTAAAAGTCAACAGCTGTATTCGCATTCTCATTTTGATAAATCTTACCTCTCCGCTGCGCAAACACATCCCAAACGGATTCAGACTTCCCTCCTTCATTCCATGCACCTTCGATTTGATATGCCGAACAGGACGTTCCCCAGAGGAAATCCTTGCCAAAGGCTTCGATTAACGTGCGATCTTCTGCTGTAACAAGTTGCGCTTTGAGTTTCTGCGCGAGCAGGAACGACGGCAGAATAATAAAAATGAACCGTTTCAATTCTCGTTAATTGCGGTCAAGGACCATTTCATCGACCAAGTGCTTTGCGCCAGAATACTTGTCCATCACCCATAGCACGTAGCGAATATCAACAACTACATTGCGACAACGGTTGGCATCAAACATGTAATCCGACATGGTGCTTTCCCACGTTCGGTCGAAATTCAATCCCATCAAATTCCCTTCGGCATCAATCACTGGTGATCCTGAGTTCCCTCCAGTGGTATGATTCGAACCTGTAAAGCACACCCACAATTCACCATCTTGACCATAATCGCCATAGTCTTTTGACTTGTGAAGCTCAAGCATACGCGGCAAAAGTTCAAAATCTGGGTTCCCTGAATTGTACTTCGCAATGATTCCATCCAAGGTGGTATGCTCCGTGTACATCATTCCATCGGCCGGCGCAGAACCTTCAATTTGACCATAAGTAATTCGAAGCGTACTGTTGGCATCAGCCCAATGTTTTGCATTTGGGAACATTTCATATTTACCCGCCACATATGTTTTAAGAAGATCATTCATTTGAGCATCAAACGCTTGAAAGTTTGGAATGATTTCATTGCGGTATGTACTGAAGATTCCTTCGAAATAGACATAACCTGGATCTTTCGTAATTTTCTTCAACGAGGAACCTTTAAAACCTTGTAAAAAAGCAACGAAACGTGACTTATCTGTAAAAATAGACTTTGTGTAAATCTTCAAAGCCAAGTCCTTTGAATTCTGCTGATTGACAACCTCAAGCAATTGAAGTGGATACGTCACTAAATGTTTGCGGTACTCGTCGGTCAATAATTCGAAAATGCGCTGATCTACTGAAGCATCGTAGTTTTTAAAGAATCCATCTGCACCTTTGATTAGTTTTTCAATCATCGCATTCAATTCGCCTTTGTCGACATAACGTTGGTAATTGCGCACTAAATCTTCAATTCCTCTCGCCAACTTAAAATACTCGGCGCCATAGTACAGGTATTCAAAATGCAATGCTTGCTGGAATTCCCATTTCTTTCCATCAGCCACCAAGGCGTTCATTTTACTGATGACACCGCCATATTTTTGCTGCCATTCATCCGAAGTTGCGGCCATGGCATTGTATTCGGATTCGCGCTTTAACTTGATTGAAATCGCATCCAAGCGGCGCAGCCCATCTACCTGACCAATCCACTTCTTGTAAGCATTGGCGATACTTGCTTGTTTGGCAGAATATTTAATTCTAACCTCATCCGAAGCACGCATGGCAGCATCAATGACACTCAATGATTTTTCACGCATCCCGATACGTGCAGGACGTTCTTCATCCATGATAAATTTCAAATAATCTGAAACCACATGTTGTTCAGTTTCCCCCGGAAAACCATATACCATGGTAAAATCTCCCGGCTTACGGTCTTTGAACGAAATCGGCAAGAAATGAATTGGTGTGTATGGTACATTGTCCTTTGAATAGACGGCAGGCATATTTTCTTTGTTGGCATAAATGCGGAACACAGAAAAATCTCCAGTATGACGAGGCCATACCCAATTGTCCGTATCACCGCCAAATTTTCCGATGGAATTTGGAGGTGTTCCTACCAATCGAACATCTTTAAACACCTCTTTTACAATGATGTAATAATGGTTGCCATAGTTAAACGGTTTGATCTCCGCCTCATAATGCGTTCCAGCCATCGCTTGACGAATGAGTTTATCAATATTGGCAGAAATAGTTGCCTCTCTAATATTTTGAGGAGTGCTGGGTAGAATGCCTTCCAATACACCAGCAGTAACATCATCGATCCGTACCATGCGCGTAGCTGTCAAACCAGGATTTGTCAATTCCTCCGCAAAGTTCTTTGCCCAAAAACCATTTTTCAGATAATCCTTTTCCAAAGACGAATGTGATTGAATCTGTGAATAGCCACAATGGTGGTTCGTAAGCAATAATCCTTGTGCAGAAACCAATTCAGCGGTGCACCCACCATTGAAGTGAATGATGGCGTCCTTCAAGCTTGAGTGATTCACACTGTAAATCTGCTCGGCAGTCAATTTCATCCCCTTGGCTTGCATATCAGATTCGAATGCAGAAATTATTGAGGGAATAAGCATTCCTTCTTCCGCAAAAAGCGAAAAAATGGACGATATAAAAAGAACGAAAGATATAAAAGTGTTTTTCATGGCTTAGTTTTGTCGACCAAAAATAATGAAATGCATGTACATAAAGGCCCTAGAATTCAAATGCATAAACAAATGCCTTAAATAACACTCTTTCCTTATGATAATTCCGATTAATCTTCGACATTTGTGCCCATGGAATTATTGAATTTTATTTTCCGGATGGGTGTTTTATTTGCCATCTACGGATTTATCTGGGGGATTTTTGAATTCATTTTGGTTATTGCCAGCATGAATAAACAAAAAACGCTAACTGAAGAATACGTAATCAAAGGAATCAAGTATGTTTTTCTCGCTGATGTCACGTTCCTTTTTTGTCTTGACTTAAAAGAAGGTGAAATCAGTTATTATCAGTTGGCCTTGGCTGCGTTGGTCCTCACCATGTATTTTGTCGGTAAGCTTCAATCGAGCCAGCAGCAGGCGAAAATGTTCGGGATGATGGGAAATGGGTTGCCAATGGCGTTTAAAAATTTCAACCTAAATGCAGAAATTGGAGTAATTGCACTATCAGTTTTTTGTTTTATTGGTTTCATATTTTTCAAAGACCTTTCCATCAATCCGATCAGTGATTGGTTTCATGATAGCATCATCAGCATTGAAAAAACACCCGTAATTGGGTTCATCTTTAAGGTAATCGGATTTTTCTTTTTGATTTCGATGCTCTTCAAAATGATGAATGGCATCATGTATCTACTTTCAGGAGCTCCATTTGTACAAGCTAGCGCCGGATTTCAAGCAAACAAGAAGAAGGAAGGGGATTTCGACGATTATGAAGAGATCAATTAAGCCAATAATGTCAACATGTGCTCAACTTGCTTGATTAACGGTTGAACATCATCATTCACAATGACCACATCCGCTAACTGTATTTTTTGCACGTCGGTCCATTGGTGATTGATCCGATTCACTACCTCCTCACGTGAGCAAAAATCGCGTTTCATGACTCGCTGAATGCGCAATTCTTGAGGCGCGGTGACTAAGACCATGGCGTCAAAACGTTCAGAAGCACCAGTTTCAAAAAGAATTGCTGCCTCATTAAAAACAAGTGGATTGGTTTGTTCATTTATCCAATTGTCGAAATCATCCCGGACAATGGGATGAATGATTTGATTGACCTTTACGCGCAAGGCGTCATCGGAAAAAATAGCCAATGCCAATGCCGAGCGATCGAGCTGATTGTCTTTATAAATCTGTTCTCCAATAAGTTCAGTGAGTCCTTTTCTGATCCCAGGATGTGTTTGCGTAAGTTGTTTTGAGCGGTCGTCGGAAAAATAGACCGGATATCCCATTGCCAATAGAATGCGCGCTACGGTGCTTTTCCCAGAGCCAATTCCTCCCGTAAGACCTATTTTTTTCACGAATTAATTCGAATCCGTTCCTACAATGTTGAAAGGCAAATTCACAATGGTGTTGAAATCTTCACCTGCCTCTTTCATTGCCTCGTCATCCTTTTTATGCAGCCAATTGATGCTGACCTCCTTTCCTGGAATTGTACCCAATATGTTGAAAAGGTGCATTAAGGATTTAGAAGATGATGTATTCAAATAGTCGAAATAAACATCTACGGTCGTTGACCCTGCAGGATTTTCAATATACGACTTGACCCAATCAATCAGTGGATTGTAAAATTCAGAAGCATTTTCAGTAATCGATCTTCCCTTAATTTCAAATTTACCTGTAGACGGGTTAAATTTTACTTCTGGGGTAGTTTCCGTGGGTTTAATATGCACTATTGTCAATGACATGATCAATCAATTAATATGTTGAGGCAAAAGAAACCCATATTCGAGTCTATCTCAAGAAACTCATAATCGAGTTTGTTCCCAGATTTGCGTGCAATATCAATCATTCCCAATCCAGCTGTAGCCTTAGGAGACATGGCAGCTTCGCTCAAGCTTGTTTGGTACATCTCGCGCAAACCATCTTTGTCCATGGCGTTTATGGTATCCAAACGCTCTTTCAACTCCATAATCTTTGGAATATTGATGCAGTTTCCTGTGCGAATTAGAAATTGATTTTTCACCTTGGAAATCAATACCACAGCTGAACGGTTATGCGCCTCAAAATCAGCTTCAGTAGGATTATCATCCAAGTGATGGTAGATGTTCTGAAGGCATTCAACCAAGATACTGAATACGCGTTTACGTGTTCGTGGAGTCTCATCCATCGTTTCCATCTTTGCCTCCATGAGGTGCAACACCGAAGTGAGCAAATCTGGTGTGATAATCCCTTTGAAAGAGAGAATGACATTCTCCTCCTCCATGGAGCGATACAATTGATATACGTTGGATAAAGACACTTTCAATAATCTTGTGAAACAAATATACATATTTGTGAGCCACTCAGCAAGGGACAACTAAAAAGTAACATCCACACAATACAGAATCGTATCTTTGTCACATGGAAAATAAAGAATGGTTTGCCGAATGGTTCGATTCCCCATTTTATCATCGACTTTACAGCAATCGAGATGATCATGAGGCGAAACGCTTTGTTGAACATCTCGTTAACCATCTTGATTTACAACCTGGGCAACACGTGCTTGATTTAGCTTGTGGAAAAGGACGTCATTCGATTACATTGAACGCCTGTGGATTGAATGTCATTGGTGCAGATTTAGCCCCTAACAGCATTTCCGCTGCAGCTGAACATTCCAATGATAGTCTATCTTTTATCGTACATGATATGCGGGAAGTGATTCCTGGAAAGCACTTCGATGTGGTCATGAATCTCTTCACAAGTTTTGGGTATTTTGATTCAACTGATGACAATAAGCGTGTATTGAATTCCATTCGTGATATGCTGAATCCGAATGGCCTACTCGTCATTGACTTCATGAATGCCATCCGGATAATCAACACCTTAGTAACAGAAGAAATCAAGGAAGTCGAAGGAACAACCTTTCATATTTCAAGACGCTACGATGGTACGCACATCTTCAAGGATATTGAATTTAGCGATTTCGGTAAGGCACTTCATTACACAGAACGTGTGCAAGCCATAACGGATCAAGATTTTAAGGCATTGCTCGAGGCCTGTGGTTTTGAGTTAATTCGTACTTTTGGTGACTTTGATTTGAACCCATTTGTGGCTGAATCATCTGATCGACTCATATTGATTGCAAGAAAGCGCTAACATGGAATGGATAGTATTTGGTAGTTTGATTGGTTCCGTTGCCCTTGGCGGTGTGTTTGTGACCTATCTTCACCAAACCAACAAAGCACAAATAATCAAGCTTTTACTGGCTTTCAGTGGTGGATTTCTTCTTTCAATTGCTTTCACTCACTTCATTCCGGACTTATACCACGACGGTGACTCGTCTATCGGACTGTATATTCTGCTTGGATTTTTAGTCCAGCTACTGCTTGAATTTTTCTCCGGTGGGATCGAGCATGGTCACGTTCACGTGCATGCGGGACAAAAGATGCCTTGGGGCTTGTTCATTTCACTTTCTGTCCACTCCGTCCTTGAAGGAATCCCACTGGGGAATCAACTTATTGGCAATGTGTTAGATTCTGGTCACAATCACGACCATGGGAACTCCCTATTTCTGGGTATTTTATTTCATCAGCTACCTGTAGCCATTGCCTTGATGACCTTGTTGGTCAACACCAAATTGAAGAAAATTCAAAGTTGGATGGTACTCATGGCGTTTGGGATCATGACTCCCCTCGGTGTGGTTATGGGAATGTGTGGCATTGACATCCTTCAAGGCATTGACTACCAAGTGATTCTCGCAGTGGTGGTAGGTATGTTCCTTCACATTTCGACAACGATTATTTTTGAAACCAGCGAAAATCATAAGTTCAACTTATTGAAATTGGTTTCCATTTTCATCGGCTGTGGCCTGGCCTTTCTGATCAGTGCTTAGCGAAAGGAAGCATTTTCACAAACGTACGCCACATAATGCTGAGGTCCTGCATGACCCCAGGATGGTCGATGTAGCGCATATTCAACTCAATCTTTGCTGGCATGATTTCCTCCACATAGGTTTTCTGCGGATCCGTTGAATTTCCTAACAATTCATTTTCCCGAAAGAACTCAAGCGAGGCATAATCGGTTATACCCGGTCTCACGGATAAAATTCGGCGCTGCTCTGTTGAATATAAGACCACGTATTCGTGTACCTCAGGACGTGGCCCTACGATACTCATGTCTCCTTTGAGCACATTGATAAACTGAGGGAATTCATCGAGTTTGTATTTGCGAATGACATACCCAGACCGCGTAATCCGTGGATCACGCATACCCACAGTAAGCGTTCCTTCACGGTCTGCATGTTTCTTCATTGAACGGAATTTCAACATCTTGAACGGAACTCCATCTTTACCGATGCGCTCTTGGCGGTAAAACACCCCTCCTCGAGATTCAAACGCAATCCATAGGGTTATAATAAAGCCTATCGGTAGAAATACCAAGAGCACAATAATGCTTATAACAATGTCTACAAGTCGCTTCAAGTTTTTATGAAATTCAATTCGTAATTCGTGGCTTCGAGTGCCTCAGCCACCAAACTCGTAATTCGTAATTAGTAACTCATTACCATTCCCACCGCCTTTTTCACCGCATCCACTACCGTCTGCACCTGTTCATCCGTCAATGCATAATAAACAGGCAAGGAAATCTCATTGTGGTATTTGCTCCAAGTTTCTGGGTAATCCGCAATATTGTAACCTCTTTTCTTGTAGGCAGTCAATGTTGGAAGTGGCAAGAAATGTACATTCACCGAAACATCCTGATCAAAAATCGCTTGCATGATGGCATCGCGCTGTTGTTCACTTGCTCCATCGATGCGCAATTGGTATAAATGGTAACTGCTTACCTTCGTGTCAGTTAAATACACTGGTGTTAGTGCCCATTTTTCTTGTGAAAATGCGTGATCGTACGCTGTGAAGATCTCCTTGCGACGGTCAAGATTTTCTTGATAGCGATCCAATTCCACCAAACCAATTGCGGCCTGAAGATCGGTCATGTTGCACTTGAATCCGGGTTCTTCGACATCGTAACGCCAATTGCCCTTTTGGGATTTTGCCAAGGCATCCTTATTCTGACCGTGTAAAATCAAGGTGCAGAATTCTCTGTAAATATCTTCGTGATTGAACTGTTCAGGCAAGTGAAAACACAAAGCACCACCTTCTGCAGTAGTCAAATTCTTCACAGCATGAAAGGAGAATGCGGTAATGTCGCACAAGGCACCCGTATGAACGCCTTTTAATGTCGCGCCAAAGCTATGTGCCGCGTCATCAATCACTACGATTCTTCCCAATTTCTCTTGTTGTACAGAAGAAGCTTGAAAGTGAGCACGCACATCGTCACGTTTTACCAAGGCATTGATTTGATCAAAATCGCAGGGAAATCCAGCAAGATCAACACCGATAATCGCTTTCGTTCGCGGTGTAATGGCCTTTTCTATGGCTGCAAGTGAGATGTTGAAATCCTTTTCGTCAATATCCACCATCACAGGTGTTGCGCCCGAGTGAACAATCACATTGGCACTTGCGCAATAGGTATAAGCAGGCAAGATCACCTCATCACCAGGACCTATTCCCCACCAATGCAAGAACACTTGCATCCCCATGGTCCAAGAACTCACCGCAACGGTCGTTTGACATCCACAGTACTCGGTAATGCGTTTCTCGAACAATTTAGTTCGTGGTCCGGTTGTGATCCAGCCACTTTGCAAAGCTGCACTTACCTCATCAATTACTTTTTGGTCGATACGTGGGGGTGAAAAAGGAATCATGTAATGAAAATCAAATTTTGGTTGAAATTACGGATTATCGAGAAAGCCGCTTTTGTTTGTCGGTAGGTTTTTTTTGCAGGATCAAGAAACGGAAGATTCCCGCAAGATAGCCTAAACCATAGCTGATATGTAGAATTGGAAAGGTGCGCATGATCCCAAAAATATCTTTGGAGCGATCACTCAACTGAAAGGCGACCAATGAAGCAAGGATCGTATAAAGAACTGCTGGCACAAAAGCCACGACTTTGATCCACCCATCAAAGCAAAGTGATGCGAATACCAATATCAAATAACACACAAACAAAGGTGGTACGAGTTGACGAAGCTTAGTCACCGCGCCATGCTTACGGTTGACGCAAACTTTCCAATAACCGTATTGGTAAAATTGTCTCCAGAGGCCTTTGTAATTCGCACGAACATAGTACTTCAATGAAATGGCATGTTCGTACCAGATTTTTCCGCCGGCACGGATCACACGAAAATTGAAATCATCGTCTTGATTGCGGATCAATTCTTCATCAAAAAAACCAATCTGTTCAAAGACATGATAAGGATACATCGGACTGGTCACCGTATCCGTGAACCCAGAAGCTTCGAGTGTTCTAAAGTTTCCGATGCCCATACCGAAAGAGGAAGACATGGCTTTAGAAATGATCCTACCCGTTTCATTCACATATTCATTGACAATTCGTCCACCAACGCACCAGATCGCAGCATCCGCTTGAAGTCGGTCAATGCAGGTCGAGATATAATCAGGGCTTAAGATATGTCGTGCACCGACAATTTGAACATAATCTACCTTCCCACCCGCATGAATGCCTAAATTAAAAGCATATGGAGTAAGTTGCTTTTGATTGTCAACAAGTTCCAAGCTAGAATAAATGGACATCAGCTCGATGACAACCTCCCGTGTTCCATCATTACTCATCCCATCGACAACATGAACATGCATTTCAGCGCCCTCAGGTAAATGAGATGCATAGATCGCCTGCATACACTCTCGAATGTATTGACGCTCATTTCTGCAGGGTATGACTACGCTGATTTTCATTCTTCAGTGATTTCTTTGTTCAGGATTGATGAGGACATCATCACAAGTAGACAAATCCAAGAGGAATAGAAAACGATCCCACTCTGACGCTGCAGCATGGATTCAAAAAGGCTATTCAGCACTAAACTCGCAATAACTGCCATTAATAAGTAGTTTTTATGCTGTCGTGCAATTCGCCAAGTTATTCCAACGATGAGTAGAAGAGTCACCAATCCAATGACGCCAATTTCAAGTCCTGTTTGTAAAAATTGGTTGTGTGGGTTGTATTGAATCGCACCATGTTCGTCCTTTTTAGCCAAATCCAATTGACCGTAGTTTTTCAACCGGCCGCTGAGGTGCGCATCGACATTTCCAGTACCTACACCTAAAGGATGTAAGGCGATTTCTTCCATAGTAACTGTCCACATGACCAGGCGCACTTCATTTCCCGTTTTGTATCCCGTCTTGCCAGAGACAAATCCCTTTGGACTTTGAAAGTACTTTTGAACGGAGGTGTAAGTTACAGCAACGTCATCCCGCAATCCTGGCATTAAGGATAGAAATAGTGTAATAGCAATGGGTGAAGCGATCAAAAGCGCACGAAACACATTTTTCCCGTAGGTGTTTCGAATCCAACGCAACACGAATGCCGCACAAACTACTGCGAGAAAAAGAAAGGCTGAAAGTGACAAGCACAAGGTGAAAATCACAAGTGCAAAAAGAGAAAATGGAATAATCCATGAACGTTTAAACAGAGGCTCTTTCCGACCATGAGCCCACCATAGTCCTACAACCACCAACACAATGAATGTGGCGAAATACGTCGGATGATGGAGTGTTGAAATATATACCGTTGTAAAGCAAGTGCGTAAATCCCCTCCAGCAGAATAGCACCCATATGCGCTTATTATCCCAAGGATAGATGCCACCAAGATTCCGAGTGCACTGCCAATCAGGAGTGAACCATAGCGCAGAGTAAAATTAGGGCGAAACAAAAACAGTAGCGGAAAAAGTGCAAAGGACAACTTGTTTTCAGCATAACGCGATGCTAGGTACATGTTGTCGGTAAACAAAATTCCAAGGAGATAAATGAGATACAGGGACAGCAAAAGTAGCGCAGGCCATTGAAAATGAAACCGCAATTCCTTTCGGTAAACTCCGACGGCCACCAGCGGGACAAACAGGATTGCACCGATAGATGTCAATTGCGGGAGACAAAAAAACAGGAATGAAAAAACACCTAAGTAGATACGGTATATGTCCTTGTAACCCAATCCTATCATTGCTTCAAAATGATACGTTGATAAAAGTGGATCAGCTTGATTTCTTCAGCGGCCCAATTGTATTTCTGCCGAACAATTCTCTTTCCGTTCGCACCCATTTCTTTGGCAACATCGGGATGATCTTCAAGGTATTTTATGGCCTGCGCAATTTCTTCTGGTGATTCTGGATCAATACAAATTCCACACTTATTTTTTTCAATAATTTCTTTCCAAAGCGGGAAATTCGAACCAATCACAGGCAAGCCAGAAGCCATGTATTCAAAAATTTTATTGGGCTGCGCATTGACATGGTTTGGTAACCCGAGAAAGGTAACGATTCCCGCGAATGACTCATTTTTTATTCTCAATGATTCCTGACGGTTAATGAAACCAAGGTCGTTTACGTTCTTCCACCCTTTAGACTTTTCCAACTCAACTTTGAAATCCTCAGCAATTCCTCCCGCCAAATCCAATTCAACATCCAAATTTTCAAATGCATCTACCAAATAAGAAATGCCTCGAATCTTCGATATTCCTCCGATGAAACACACTTTATTTTCTTTTTCAGCCTCAACATCTTCACTAAATTCTATTTCAGAAGCTAGCGGAAAATTATTGATATCAATGGTATTCTTATTGACTTTCAAGAATCGATCACGTATAAACGGTGTTGCTGTAACTACTCCATCCAGCTTCCTAACAACTCGATTTTCGTACCACTCAAAAAATCCACTGATGGTATTTTTAAATTTCAAGTAAGCCTTACCCTGCAGTTGTCTAGGTAAATCTTCATGGGCATCGTAAATGACAATTTTTCCTTTGCGCTTTAATTTCAAAGCAATTCGCAATAGTTCGGGATCATGCAGATGATAGATGTCAGCATCTAATTCCATTGCCTTCTTGTACACCCGATTCACTGTATTCCACATCCGTTTGATGCGAGAAGTTTCCTTCTCAACAGAATGGATCGTCACATTTTGTTCTTTGCGTTCCTCAACACCAGAGAGAATTAAATGCACATCTAAGGTGGTGTTTGCAACATCCAAAGAATTAGCCAATGAAACACATTCCTTATAAAAAATGCGTACATCCAAATCAGGATGTGCACTGCTTAGATGCGCTATTTTAACCTTGGATGTTGAACTCATTGAACGGATTTAAAATCCAAGGCGAAGTTAAACTAAATCAACGAAATTCTCGTCCCTTCGTTCAAAACGTCTATCATCGAGTTTTTATGCTACGAAGCATTACCTTTGTATAGGTTTCGACAGTGGACCATTGACTATGAGAAAATACCTTCCGACATCAGAATTTTCAAAAAATGTGATCACCATGCTCACGGGCAACATGATTGCACAGCTTATTCCGTTGTTGATTACTCCGATTCTAAGCCGTTTATTTACAGTGGAAGAATTTGGTGTGTTTGCCCTCTACAGCTCAATCGCTACATTCTTTATGGTTGTGGCTGCTGGTCGTTACGAAACCGCCATTCTACTTCCCAAAGAAGACAGGGACGCAGTAAACATTCTCGCTTTAAGTTTCCTTATTCTCACAGGTTTATCACTGCTACTCATGATTGTGGTATTGGTATTTCCTGTAGCGGACCTTTTTGATACACCTGAATTGGAGGATGTGATGATCTACATCCCACTGACCATCTTTTTTGGCGCGGCCTATCGCACCCTTACCTTTTGGAGCAATCGCAAGAAACGATTCAGAGCAACTTCAGTCTCCTCGGTTACACAGGCTACCACGCGCGCGGGACTCAATCTTTTCGGAGGAATGTACGCAGGTGGATATTGGGAGGCGGGACATTCAAAGGGATTCTTCAAGGCTTTGTTTTCATCGAAAGGCGGAATGTTGCATGGCGTGCGCACATGGGGAATGAATAGTTTGGTCATTGGATCAATTTTGGGCTATGCCTTTGGAACGATTCAATTTGTACGCAATTTCATTGCTAAGGACCGCGCCTTATTGAAGGAGGTAAATGGTGCATCGATGCGCAGACTGGCAAAGGAGCATGATAAATTCCCAAAGATCAATGCCGTACATGCCCTTGTTGATGAGATCAAAAACTCAGGGGTGACCTTCGTGGTATCCTATATGTTTTCTGAGGTTGTTCTTGGTTTATACAGCATGACCATTCGTGTATTGACCTTGCCTTTGACCATGATTGGCAGCGCCTTTGGTCAAGTTTTCATTCAGCGTGCGGCGGAATTGTATGCCAACAAAGAGAAAATGGTTCCGCTGATGCATGCCACAGTGCGCAGACTTTCCTTTTTGGCGTTGCCCATTTTTCTTCCAATCGTCTTCTTTGGTCCAGATCTTTTCGGGATTATTCTAGGTGATGAATACCGCATTTCTGGAGAATTTGCACGAATTCTCACACCATGGTTGTTTTTGAATTTTGTCGTAAGTCCAGTGGTGCAAATCACAGTGGTAGTTGGCAAACAAAAGGAACTGTTCGGTGTCGCTTTGGTGGGCAACTCCATCATCCTTGGAAGCATCTTTATCGGTGGATTTTTCTTCCATAAATTGGAGTACGGATTCATGTTGCTCTCGATATTGGAAATTATCTTTTACATTTGGTTGTACAAATGGGTGTTTGCCTTGGCAAAAAAAGCTGATGCTGCACATTTGACAACCACTGAAACTGAACAATAAACGTGATACGCAATCTACTCAGAAAACTTCGAAATCGCTGGATTAGTCGCTATTCCCCACGCATGATTAGTCCATTCTTCGGTCGTGATGGGAAACCAATTTTGCGCACACGTGTTTCAAACTCTACCTTCATCGATCAGATCCAAGGACTAGACCTTGCTGAACATGTGTACATCGGGCACCACAATTTCATCGAGGCGAGCCATGGAATTCACATTGAGGAAGGTTGTCAGATTACCAGTTTCATTAGTATTACATCACACTCAAGCCATCAATCAATCCGCTTGTACGGGAAAGCTTATGCTGGCAAAGAAATGATTGGCTACATCACAGGAAGCGTTCACATTGGGAAATACACCTTTATTGGACCACATTCCACGATTATGCCCAACACAAAAATTGGAAAAGGTAGCATCGTTGCGGCATATAGCTATGTGCAAGGTGAATTTCCAGATTTCGCGATCATTGCGGGAAATCCAGCGGTAGTGATTGGTGATACCCGTGAACGTGATCAATCCGTGATTGCACAACATCCTGAATTGAAAAAATACTACGATGAATGGAGCAATGACTGATCGAATAAAAATCTTGTTCGGTGGAATCATTGTTTGCTCGGTTCTATTTTTACCCGACTTTCATCTAAAATCATCATGGCCAGCGATTCAGCTCATTGACTTTATACTACCTATCCTTGCTATTTACGTGTTCATAGAACGTAAACATGTGCAAGGCAAAATGTTCTTCATAGGGATCGCTGCCTTTGCTCTTTTGATGCTTGTTTCTATGGGGATCAATGGCCGAATATTCGTTTTTCAAGATTTATTCGAGGTGTTTAAACTCATCAAATTCTCTCTGATAGTTGCATTTTTCACGTTGGTGCCAACGGCTGCTTTTTGTCGAACTTGGCTCAAGCCGATGTTCATTGCCTTGGTTGGATTCAACTTGGTTCATTTCTTCAATCTTTTTGGTTTTAATGACATCATTGCAAGCTACTACAACGGTGGAATGCACATCGAGTATTTTGGACTGAATTCACTGAAAGAGCCTGCTGTAAAGCGCATGGTTGGACTCGCAGGAAACCCAAACATTAATGCATTGATTTTCTTATTCTTTAGCATTGTATTTCTTCCAACGAACCAACGAAAGAATACACTATTGTGGTTTTTGATTGCTGTACTCATGGTATTTCTTTGCCAGTCGCGCACGGCGATTCTTGGGTTGGGCTTCAATGGCCAAGTACTCCAAACGGGTTCTGCACGTGGACGTCTAGAAGCCTGGAAATTATTGGGTGATATGATTCTACAACGGCCGCTCTTTGGGTATGGTGGAAACAAATCCTATTTCTATGCGCAAAAAATCTATTCTGAAAACGAGTACATTTTGATGGCATGGCGCTATGGACTTATGGGTCTAATCGGATACTTACTCATTTATTTTCTGCCGATTAAAGCATTTTTTCAAGCAAAAAAAATCGAACAAACCTACCCTGCTCTCTTGTGTATTGTCTTGATGTTGGTGGCAGCATTGACAAACAATCCATTTGTTGACCGAACAATTATGGTCCTATTTGCTGCGGTCATCGGCACAGTTTATGCTCAACTTTCAACACGTCCTTCACATGTCGAATAGTCAAAAGAAAAAATTATTGCTCATTGGTAGCGCAAGTGTTCACGTTCAGAACTATTACAACTTAGTGCGCGACTATTTCTCTGAGGTGATGGTAATTACCAACGAAAACATTGATTATTGTCAGAACGCTAAGGTCTCTTTTGAGATGAAAAATCCATTTGGGTTGTACAAAAGCATTCAAGCGATCAAGAAGGTAATCCGTGAATTCAAACCTGATATCATTCATGTACACCAAGCCAATGCTTACGGATATATGGCTGCTATGGCGAATAAGCGAAGACTACCGATGGTGCTCACAACGTGGGGAAGTGATGTGCTACTTTTGCCTCATCGGGGCTTTCTTTACCGCTATATCGTGAACAAATCATTGCGAGATGCGAATTTCATCACCGCTGATGCACATTACATGGCAGAAGCCATACATGGTTTAATTGGAAAGAAAGGGGTGACCATTGCCAACTTTGGAATTGATATTTCTTCGATGACGACTGAACACCATAAAGAAAAGGTCATCTATTCAAATCGACTTCATCAGGATTTATACAACATCGATCAAATCATTTCTGGTAGTGCGAAATTTTTAGCCCAGCATTCGGACTGGCGCTTAATCGTTGGTGCTAACGGAAACAACACAGAGAATTTGAAAGCACAAGCGAAGGAGGAGATTCCGGAACATCAAGTGTCATTCATCGGATTCGTCACTGCTGATGTGAACCGAGCACACTATCTTAAATCAGCTATTTACATTTCCATACCCAACAGTGATGGAACAGCCATTAGCTTGTTAGAGGCCATGGCGTATGGTGCGATTCCAGTCGTTGCCGATCTACCGGCCAACCGTGAATGGATTGTAGATGGTGAAAATGGAATTATTCTACACAACAGGAATGTGGAAGAAGCCTTGGAGCGTGCGTTGACATTGAATCCAACGGAAGTGGCTCAGCGAAATGCACAAATCATTGCAGAAAGAGGAAGTAAGGAAGCGAATCGAAATATCTTCTTGTCGCTCTACGATCAATGTCAGTGAGTGTCTATTGGATAGTTTGACACATATTCGACGATTCCTTCAGGGAAGGTATACAAAGGCGAATAGTTCAATTCTGAAGATCCTTCACGAAGGGCAGCAACGACCTCAAGTAAGGTATAGGATTCGCCGCAAGCCACATTGTACACCGCAGCACCCGTAAATTCACGTTCGGTTGTCAACGCCAATACATTCGCGCGCACCGCATTTTTTACATAGGTAAAATCCCGCGTTTGCGATCCATCACCATTGATGGTTACGGCTTCGTTCTTAAGCAATTTATCCAAGAATTTAGGGATTGCCGCAGCATATACGCCATTCGGATCTTGTTTCGGTCCAAATACATTAAAGTAGCGTAACCCAACCGTTTCCATTCCAAACAAGCGCGCATACACGCCTGAATATTGCTCATTTAACATTTTCGTCACCGCATAGGGCGAAAGTGGATTTCCTTCGACACCTTCCACCTTTGGAGAAACGGCTAAATCACCATACACCGAAGATGAGCTGGCATAAACGAAACGTTTGATTCCTTCTTCCTTTGCTGCATGCAACATATTCAAGAAACCTGTTGCATTGGTTGAATGGGTGTTGTGTGGAAAGGCAATTGAACGCGGTACGGAACCCAAGGCTGCTTGGTGCGAAATGGCATCGATACCTTTCACTGCTTTCTGACAATCTTCAACGATTTGAATATCTGCTTCAAAAAGTTCGAATTTTGGATTTGACAAAAACTCAGTCAAATTCTCACGTCTTCCTGTTGCGAAGTTGTCCATCACACGAACGCGAGCTCCTTGTGCAAGAAGTTCCTGAACAAGATTGGACCCAATGAATCCTGCTCCTCCAGTGACAAGTATGTGTTTATCCTTTAACATTACAGCCAACGAGATGTATTATTTCGCGTAATTCACTGATCGTTTCTCGCGGATCACCGTCACCTTCACCTGACCTGGATAAGTCATTTCAGTTTGGATACGTTGAGAAATCGCAAATGACAATTCATCTGCTTTCATGTCCGTTACCTTTTCGCTCTCAACAAGAACGCGCAACTCACGTCCTGCTTGAATTGCATAGGCACTTGACACACCGTCATAAGACAACGCCAATGATTCCAATTCTTTGATTCGTTTGATATACGCTTCAACGATTTCACGGCGCGCTCCGGGACGTGCACCTGACACGGCATCACATACTTGAACAATCGGTGAAATTAATGTTGTCATTTCAATTTCGTCGTGGTGAGCACCAATCGCGTTGCAAACATCTGGTTTTTCACCGTATTTCTCAGCGAGTTTCATCCCCAAGATGGCGTGTGGCAATTCTGGTTCTTCATCAGGCACTTTACCAATATCGTGTAGTAAACCTGCGCGTTTCGCCAATTTCACATTCAACCCGAGTTCAGCCGCCATGATTGCACAAAGGTTGGCTACTTCACGGGAGTGTTGTAGAAGGTTCTGACCATAAGAGGAACGGTATTTCATACGTCCTACCATTCGCGTCAACTCAGGGTGTAATCCGTGGATTCCAAGATCCATGCATGTGCGACGCCCTGTCTCAGCAATCTCTTCTTCCAATTGCTTGCGCGTTTTCGCCACAACCTCCTCAATACGTGCCGGGTGTATACGACCGTCAGATACCAATTGGTGCAATGCCAAACGAGCGATTTCTCTGCGTACAGGGTCAAAACAAGAAAGGATGATTGCCTCTGGGGTATCGTCTACAATGATTTCTACTCCTGTTGCTGCTTCTAGAGCACGAATGTTACGTCCTTCACGACCAATGATGCGCCCTTTCACCTCATCTGAATCGATGTTAAACACAGAAACTGCATTTTCAACAGCTTGCTCTGTAGCCACACGTTGAATCGATTGAATGACAATTTTCTTCGCTTCACGATTGGCATTCAACTTCGCTTCCTCTGTAATTTCTTTGATGTAAGTCATTGCACCTGTGCGTGCTTCATCTTTGAGCGCCTCCATTAAGCTGTTTTTCGCATCTTCAGGTGAAAGTCCGCTAATTCTTGACAATTCTGCAACACGCTTTTCCTGGATTTTCTCCAATTCTTGGTGCTTCAATTCGAAAGCTTGCGTTTTTGCCTCGAGTTCTTGCTGGTTTTTCTCCAACTCACTCTCTTTGCGACCTACCTCTTCAATCTTTTGAGAAAGCGTTTTTTCGCGTGCTTTCGCTCGATCTTCCGTTGATTGTGTGCGGCGTTCACGCTCCTTCATATTTTGTTCATGCTCCTCTTTCAGTTTCATGAACTTTTCTTTTGCTTGAAGGATTTTCTCCTTTTTGATGTTTTCCCCTTCAGATTCCGCCTCGCGGATAAGGGCATCGCGTTTGTTTTTAAGGATGACATTTTGCAGCACAAAAATACCAGCGCCGCCGCCTGCCAATCCAACCAAAACTCCTATTAACATTCCCATTTTAAATAAATTAAATCATTATACATTTCCAGAATGCACAAAGTAAAACGGGTAAAAAAGATGAATTACTTCAACGAATCAAGCGCTTTGGATAGGTCTCCAAGTTGCTGTTCAATCGCAGAATAATCAGGTTCTGCTTTTGTTGGGGATGACGCAGCTGAGCGCGTTGATAATTGCAACGCAGTCATGGCAAGTAAATCTTGCATGTCTTTCACTGCGTAACTGTCCTGAAGCATTTTTATCGACTTATTGATGTCTTCTGCTGCTTTCATGACACGTGCTTCTTCGCCCTCATTCACTGTTAGTGGATAAGAACGTCCGGCAACCATCACTTTCAAGGACAACTTTCCCATTCGTTATTTCTTTAACTGACCAATGCAGTATTCAATCTCTTTCACCAATTCATCGATCTGCTCCTCATTTCTTCCAATCTGAGGTACAGAAACTTCGACAACCTGATTTTTAGCCACTTCCAAATCCAACTTCAGTTGATCAATAACTGCGAGGCGCTCGTTTTCTAGCTGTTTCGCAGCCTGCAAGCGTTCTTCTTTCTCGAGAATTTGTGCTTGAAGTACTTGATTTTTGTTCCGTTCTTGCACCAACTCACTATGAATCTCAAGCGCTTTTGCTCGAATTTCGTTCATGATATGTTGAATGCTTTCTGTCATTTGAATCGACTTTAGGCAAAGTTAACACATCGACGCACACCTACAACATTTTTCATCTTGAGTGCTCTATTTTTTTTCTTAAGCGTAACTTTGAGGACATGAGAGGTGCTACATTTCTAATTTATTTTCATACACTATTCCTGTTTTCGATTCATGCCCAAACTGAAATTCAAATGGATTACCGCTCTCCTTTGGATATACCTACGGCATTGACAGCAGGATTCGGTGAAATTCGACCGAATCACTTTCATATGGGCCTGGACTTTCGGACCTCCGGACGTGAAGGATTAAAAGTCAGAGCCGTGGAGCGTGGATATATCTCACGAATCGTTGTCTCACCGCAAGGGTATGGCAAGGTGCTTTATGTCAATCACCCCAATGGCGTGACAAGTGTTTACGCCCATTGTTCCGACTTCAATTCACGCATCGACAGTTTAGTAACGGCGATACAATTTCGATACAAAGCCAATGAGATTGACATTCGCTTATCGCCCGATGAAATTCCCGTTGTGCGCGGTGAACAAATTGCATTCTCTGGAAATACAGGCAACTCTTCAGGGCCACATTTACACTTCGAATTGCGTGACACGGAAAGTCAAGATGCGCTAAATCCCTTAACACATGGTTTTTTTATTGCCGACCACCAAGCACCTAAAATTCAATCTATAAAACTTTACGCCGTCACTCCAACTGGATTTACCATCCCTGGGAAAGAGATGGTAATTCGTCCAAATCAGTTCGATACCTTGCACCTCCCATCCAATTTTTGCAGCGAACACGGGGGAATTGGATTCGCAGTAGAAGGAACTGACTACACGGACAAATCAGCATCATCCTTAGGGATTCATGGAGTAGAGATTTCGAGTGGACAAGAACTTATTTCTGGGTTTACACTCGATCGCATTTCATTCGACGTTACCCGCATGGTTAATGCGCATTGTGATCATGCGGCATATGGCCAGCATGGCAGTCGCTACCACAAGTGTTTTCATTCAGACACTGATCCATTATCCATTTACACCGACTCCAAAAAAAATGGTGTTTTTACTATAAGCCCTGGCAAGAATTACCCCATTCAAATCACATCACTTGATGCTGCGAAGAATAAAACAGAATTCAGTTTCGTACTCAGCGTAGATCAAGGGCCTATGCATCAAACCAACTATTATACTGAAAGTTACCTCTACCCAAATGAGAACATCGTTGTCAAGAAAGACAACTGTCAAATTTCAATTCCTGCACTTGCTCTCATTTCACCATTGAACATTTCCGAATGGAAAAAAGAAGTCAACTCGATTGGTTTTCCCATTCTAAATCGTGCAATCAACGTGTCTTTTCCTCTGACCGTGTGGCATTCAGAACATGCGAAATATTACATCGAGGTCACCATGTCTGATGGAAAAAAACGATTCTTGAAAACATTTGTCGGCGCGAATGATATTCATGCCTCTTCGACTTATTCGGGAATTTTCAATTTAAAAATTGATGAACGCGCTCCCTCTGTTAGTGCATTGAACTTTATTTCCAATCAGACTAACACTAAAAACACCTTGACTTGGAGAGTAAAAGAAACAGAAACAGCCTTGAGGTTTTATGAGTTAGAAGTTGATGGAAAATGGATGCCCGTTTATTATGATTCAAAAAATGATGTGCTCGAATTTTCAAGGCCTACAGGGCTCACAGGGACGTTCCCCTATCGACTGCGCGTGCAAGACTGGTGCGGAAACGAAACAATACTAGAGGGAATATTCGTTTTTTAGCGGAGTGTTCTTACGCAATTGATACGCCAATGAGCATTCCTATTCCATAGGTAACAGCCGCTGCGCACAAGCCAAAAATCACTTGACGGAATCCTGAAAACCAAACATTTCTTCCTGTAAATAGGGTGATTGCTGCGCCAATGAGGAACAGTCCAACTGCACTAAAGGCTGTACTTAGAATGATTGCCTTCATGCCTGATGTGAACATGAACGGGATGAGTGGAATAATTGCGCCGATACCAAACAGGAAGAACGACGACAGTGCAGCTTCCATAGCTGAGCCGTCATCCACAATTTTCTCTGCTTGGTTTTCTGGAATTCCTTTCGACATGTATATAAGCTTCAACTCCTTGCGTTCACCTTCTGGATTCGTTTCCAGTTCTTCCATTTCCAACTGCATCTGGTTTTCATACAGTTCTTGAGAGCTTTTCACGGAGATCCATTCACCCAAGGCCATGGACAAGGCACCTGCGAGCAATCCAGCTGATCCAGCAAGCATTACACCCGTTTGATTCGCCGACGCACCGGCCACACCCATGACCAAACTGAAATTGGAAACAAGACCATCGTTTCCACCAAGAACCGCTGCGCGAATGGCATTTCCTCCCACGGAGCGATGACGTTTTTCAAATCGAGACAATTGAGAGGCAGAAACCTTTTTCTCGTTATCCAAGATATTACGAAGAATCTTTACATGGGCATCTTCAGCGCCAGTAACGGTCATGCGCATCGATTTTTTTTGACGCATGACAGCATTTGCCAACCCTTTTTCCGTATCCAGAAGTGTTCCGAGGATGTATTCATATCCAAAAAGCTTCCCGATAGCCAGTATTGTTTTTGCCCGCCAAGAAGGCTTCGATACAAGATCGATGGACACATTCATTTTTTCCGCAAAAGCTTGAGCATGAGAAAATTCAATCTCACTCATTTGCCGAAAAATATCTGCCACAATGGAATCTTCCTCCTTCTCTGCTAGCTTTGAATACAGAAACCAAGCATCAATTTCAGTTTGTATGTGACTAAGGTCCATGGTCGCATTAATTCGCGTACAATCCGCTTGTAGACGAACCGTGGCAAGAGTTACATTGACCTGTTGTTAGTCCCGTTGACATGGATGCTGTTGCACCTGAAGTACTTACAATCATTGGATAAAGACCGGAAAGACTCATTGATTCAGTCGTATAGAAGTTTCCTTTTGAATCAATTTGCAAGGTATACATCAATTGACCTCCACCATTTGGCTCGGTGTAGAATTTAACTGTTCCACCTGTCACATGTGCGGTAAGTGTGGCATTCGAGACGCTTCCTGCTGCGCTGAAGCATCCTTTACCCTCGCCACCACTTTTGTGACAACTCATACAATTCATTCCAAAATTGTGGCTTTTGCTTCCTCCTGCTTGTGCGATGTTTACTTCACCACACTCTCCTTCTTTTTCACAATTGGAGAAAAGCAAAATCGAAGAAACGACTGTAAAACTGATTAGGAGTATTTTATTCATTTTATTTCAATTTAATTCTATTCTTCTTCGCCATTTACCATGATCGAAGACATAATGTCATAGGCTCCACTCAAGACGAAAGTTTGATTGAAAGTTACGCCTTTTCGGATGAACTCAAAAGCAGTTAGTTCTTTTTCAGCAATTAATATGCGAACGGGGATTGGTTTAAAGTACGACTTGTTCCCATGAGTTTCCGCCAATTTAAAGATTACTGGTTCACCATCGAGTTCAACGATTGCTTCACTTGGTACGCAATGCAATTTGCTTTCACCTGCGTGAATTGTTGCTTTAAAGTACGATCCAGGCGCTATGTCATTGCTGATCGACCAATGAATGATCTTATTTAACATAAAAATGGGTTTAATGAAACAATTGACTGATTAGTCAATGAAATGCATTAAGCCATTTTAGGGGGATTCCAAATACTCAGGGAGACCGATACGATTTTGTCACTAGGCTCACCGAAGAGCGATGGAATTTCAATGGTTTCAGCGGGATGTTGGAACGTAGGAATATAAATATATATCAGGTTGAATATGTGCCAAAACCATAACCGTTACTACGGTAGATTTGAAGGGCATGTTTTGTTCATCACCTGAAGACGTCGCATTGTTGAAATAATACTCTTTAACGAAAGACAAAAATGAAGTAAATGGTTGATTGCCTTCTTGATGATCTTGGTAATGTTCAACAAGCTCATTCAGCTTAAGAAATTGTCCACCTTACATATTTGGCGCAAGGGAAAGTACGCCAAAAAGTAGTGCGAAAAATATCGAGAACAATTTCATACGACAAAGGTATGGAAATTTGTATAGTTATAAAACTAAGCCAAGGTACTTGGTGGACCAAAATTCATTGGTGGCATTGGCGGGCCATTTGAATCGTCTACCAATCCAAAATGTTGTTCATAATTCTGCATATTCTCAATCATGGCACGCATAAAACGCTTTGCATTTTGTGGAGTCATAATAACGCGAGACCTTACCTTTCCTTTAGGCATTCCTGGCATCATTTGGATGAAGTCGCATACAAACTCAGCTTGTGAATGTGTGATTACGGCTAAATTGGAATATACACCCAATGCTGTTTCTTCATTGAGTTCGATATTTACTTGATTTTCGTTATTGTTTTCCATAGTTGACATTTCGCAAGTGAAGGTAGCAATATTCGGTTAAAGTATAAAACACAAAAGGAGCGTTTCCGCTCCTTTTGACTAATTATGTTTGTTTGATTATTCTTCAATCAGCTCATTGTAAGCATCAAGAGAACCAACATTCATTTTTTGGAAATCACGCACACCTGTACCAGCTGGGATCAAGTGACCAACAATCACATTTTCTTTCAATCCAAGAAGGTGATCTTCTTTTCCTGAGATTGCTGCTTCGTTAAGGACTTTTGTAGTTTCCTGGAACGATGCTGCAGAGATAAATGATTGCGTTTGTAGTGATGCACGTGTGATACCTTGCAACAAAGGTGTTGATGTTGCTGGAACGGCATCTCTTGCAATTACCAATTGCTTGTCTGAACGTTTCATTTGAGAATTTTCATCTCTCAATCGACGAGCCGATACAATTTGTCCTGCTTTCAACTCTGGAGAATCTCCTGGATCAACAACGACCTTCTGACCGAAGATAGCGTCATTTTCTTCCATGATATCTGCTTTGTGAACAGATTGACCTTCCAAGAAACGTGTATCACCTGCATCGATGATTTCCGCTTTAAGCATCATTTGGCGAACAATAACTTCAAAGTGTTTATCGTTAATTTTCACCCCTTGAAGTCGGTAAACCTCTTGGATTTCATTTACGATATACTCCTGTACTTTCGTTGGACCTTCGATGTTCAAGATATCATTTGGTGTAATAGCACCATCAGATAGAGGTTGACCAGCGCGAACGAAGTCATTCTCTTGAACCAAGATATGTTTCGATAGTGGAACGAGGTACTTGCGAACATCACCTGTTTTCGAAGTGATTTGAATTTCACGGTTACCACGCTTGATTTTACCATATTCTGCAATACCATCGATTTCAGAAACTACTGCTGGATTAGATGGGTTACGTGCTTCGAACAATTCCGTCACACGTGGAAGACCACCGGTGATATCCCCTGTCTTACCAGACACACGTGGAATCTTCACAAGAATTTCACCCGCTTCAATCATTGCTCCTTCTTTCACCGCGATGTGCGCAGATACAGGAAGAGAATATTCACGAAGAATTTCACCTGATTTCGATTTACCTTCATGGATATGGATCGCAGGGTTTTTCTTCTTGTCACGTGATTCAGTAATTACCTTTTCAGCATACATCGTTTGCTCATCGACCTCTTCACGGTAAGTGACACCTTCGATTATGCTATCAAAGACAACTTTACCTGACACTTCAGAAATGATTACCGCGTTGTACGGGTCCCACTTACAGATGACGTCACCGCGCTTGATTTTTGAGTTATTCTCAACAACCATTTCAGATCCGTAAGGAATGTTCGCCGTCATGACAACCACTCCTGTTTTATCATCCGTAATTTTCAATTCAGCTGAACGACCAACGACAACAACGACTTTTGTACCGTCTGTGTTTTTCTTTTCAATGGTGCGAAGTTCATCAATTTCCAATTTACCAGACGCTTTCGCTTTCAAGCTTGATACATCCGCGATGTTAGAAGCAGTACCCCCAACGTGGAATGTACGAAGTGTCAACTGAGTTCCTGGCTCACCAATCGACTGTGCAGCGACAACTCCTACAGAGTCACCTTGCTGTGCCAAGCGGTGATTAGAAAGATTTCGTCCATAACATTTTGAACATACACCACGGCGCATTTCACATGTCAATACAGAGCGAATTTCAACTTCTTCGATTCCTGCTTTTTCAATTTTCGAAGCAACACTTTCAGAAATCAATTCTCCAGCAGCGACAATCAATTGATCAGTTTCAGGAATATATACATCGTGAACCGAAGTTCTTCCGAGGATACGGTCAACCAATGGTTCAACGATTTCATCATTTTTCTTCAATGAAGTAGCAACGATACCGCGAAGTGTACCACAATCTTCCGCATTGATGACAACATCTTGAGCGACATCTACCAAACGACGCGTCAGGTAACCTGCATCGGCCGTTTTCAAGGCTGTATCGGCGAGACCTTTACGTGCACCGTGAGTAGAGATAAAGTACTCAAGGATCGAAAGACCTTCCTTAAAGTTTGAAAGGATCGGGTTCTCGATAATTTCTTGAGAGCTTGCACCCGACTTTTGCGGTTTCGCCATCAATCCACGCATACCAGAGAGCTGACGAATCTGTTCTTTCGAACCACGGGCTCCTGAGTCAAACATCATGTAGATTGAGTTAAACCCTTGACGGTCGCTTTTCAGCTGTTCCATCAATGTGTGTGTCAATCGTGAGTTTGTATGCGTCCAGATATCAATGATCTGGTTGTATCGCTCGTTGTTTGTAATGAGACCCATGTTATAGTTCACCATTACATCTTTCACTTCATTTTCAGCTTTCAAGACCAATTCTTCCTTTTCTTTCGGAATAATGATATCATCCAAGTTGAACGAAAGACCCCCTTTGAAGGCCATGTCGTAACCAAGTTCTTTAATATCATCCAAGAATTGCGCTGTACGAGATGTTCCAGAGATTTTCAATACTTCACCGATAATGTCACGAAGTGCTTTCTTCGTCATTACGTCGTTGATAAATCCAACTTCACGAGGCACGCGCTCATTGAAAAGCACACGACCACATGTTGTCTCGATCAATTGAATTTCTGGTTCACCTTGCTCGTTCAAATCATACGTTTTCACTTTGATGTGTGCGTGCAAGTCAAGCTGACGCTCGTTGTATGCGATGATTACCTCTTCTGGGGAATAGAATGTACTTCCTTCACCGCGAACGATAACCTCTGCTGTCGATTTTTTACCTTTTGTAATGTAGTAAAGACCGAGCACCATATCCTGAGAAGGCACGGCAATTGGCGCACCATTCGCCGGGTTCAAGATATTGTGTGATGCCAACATCAACAATTGAGCTTCAAGAATAGCAGCATTACCCAACGGTAAGTGCACCGCCATCTGGTCACCATCGAAATCGGCGTTGAAGGCCGTAGTTACCAATGGGTGAAGGCGAATTGCTTTTCCTTCGATCAATTTAGGTTGGAACGCTTGGATACCTAGGCGGTGAAGCGTAGGGGCACGGTTCAAAAGAACAGGGTGTCCTTTCAATACGTTTTCCAAGATATCCCAAACAACTGGCTCTTTTCGGTCAACAATCTTCTTTGCAGATTTCACTGTTTTCACGATACCACGCTCAATCATCTTACGGATAATGAACGGTTTGTATAGCTCCGCAGCCATGTCTTTTGGAAGACCACATTCATGCAATTTCAAATCTGGTCCAACGACGATTACCGAACGTGCTGAATAATCCACACGCTTACCAAGTAGGTTTTGACGGAAACGACCTTGTTTACCTTTCAATGAATCAGAAAGTGATTTCAACGGACGATTCGATTCCGTTTTCACTGCAGATGATTTTCTTGAGTTATCGAACACTGAATCGACTGCTTCTTGAAGCATACGTTTTTCATTTCGAAGGATTACCTCTGGTGCTTTAATTTCGATCAAACGCTTCAAACGGTTGTTACGAATAATCACACGGCGGTACAAGTCATTTAAATCTGATGTCGCAAAACGACCACCATCCAATGGCACCAATGGGCGCAATTCAGGTGGGATAACTGGAACAACTTTCACAATCATCCATTCAGGACGGTTGTCAATACGCTCTTGAGATTCGCGCATTGCTTCCACCACTTGAAGACGTTTCAGCGCTTCATGCTTTCTTTGAACAGACGTTTCGTGTCCAGCTTGGTGACGCAAGTCGTACGCAGTTTCATCCAATTTCAAGGATTTCAACAAGTCGTACAATGCTTCAGCCCCCATTTTCGCGATAAACTTGTTTGGATCAGCATCCTCCAAGTATTGGTTTTCCTTCGGAAGTGTATCAAGAATATCTAGGTATTCTTCTTCTGTTAAGAAATCCAAACGCTTCAATGAAGAACCGTCCAAGCTTGTTGCGATACCTGCTTGAATTACGACATAACGCTCGTAATAAATGATTTGATCCAACTTCTACGTTGGCAATCCTAGCAAGTAACCAATTTTATTTGGAAGTGAACGGAAGTACCAGATGTGAGCTACAGGAACCACAAGTGAAATGTGTCCCATACGCTCGCGACGTACTTTCTTTTCCGTTACTTCTACTCCACAGCGGTCACAAACGATTCCTTTATAACGAATTCGCTTATACTTACCACAGTGGCACTCATAATCTTTAACCGGTCCAAAGATCCGTTCACAAAACAATCCATCTCTTTCCGGCTTATACGTACGGTAGTTGATTGTTTCCGGTTTAAGCACTTCTCCACTTGATTGCTCAAGGATCACCTCTGGCGAAGCCAAAGAGATCGTGATTTTATTGAAGGCGCTTTGTTTTTTCGGTGTTTCTTTTCTGTAAGCCATTTTCTTACTTCGTTTCTTTATTCAACAACTTGAAATTAATCCAGGGACACATTGAGACACAAACCTCTCAACTCGTGAAGCAATACATTGAATGATTCAGGAATTCCTGGTTCAGGAATATTGTCTCCTTTTACAATCGATTCGTATGCTTTTGCACGACCCATTACATCATCCGACTTCACAGTCAAGATTTCTTGAAGGATATTTGCCGCACCGAATGCTTCGAGTGCCCAAACCTCCATTTCACCGAAACGCTGACCTCCGAATTGTGCTTTACCACCCAACGGCTGTTGTGTAATCAATGAGTATGGTCCGATTGAACGAGCGTGCATCTTATCATCAACCATGTGAGATAGTTTCAACATATAGATGACACCCACTGTCGCTGGTTGGTGGAAGCGTTCTCCTGTTCCTCCATCGTACAAGTATGTCTTACCTGATTTTGGAACTCCTGCTTTCTCCGTCCATGCATCAATTTCTGAAGGGTGTGCTCCGTCGAAAATTGGTGTCGCGAATTTCACTCCCAATTTTTCTCCAGCCCATCCAAGAACTGTTTCATAAATCTGTCCAAGGTTCATACGCGATGGTACCCCAAGTGGGTTCAACACGATATCTACTGGAGTACCATCCTCAAGGAATGGCATATCCTCAGCGCGAACGATGTTTGCTACGATACCTTTGTTACCGTGACGACCCGCCATTTTATCACCGACTTTCAACTTACGTTTCTTCGCCACATACACTTTCGCCATTTTCACGATACCTGCTGGAAGCTCATCACCTACAGAGATATGGAATTTCTTGCGCTTGTATGTACCAAGAATATCGTTTGATTTGATGTTAAAGTTATGGATCACACGTCCAACCAATGCATTCACATGTGCATCAGCTGTCCAGTTTGTTGGATTAACGATTGTGTAATCGATAGACACCAAGTTTTTCTGGTTGAACTTCGTTCCTTTCTTGATCACCTCTTCCTTGAAGTTATTGAAAACTCCAGTCGATTTGTGCTCACCTAGAATCATCAATAATTTATCTGCAAGACGCTCTTTCAATGTAGCGAAGTCTTTGTCGTATTCTGCATCAAGTGTTTCAAGCACTGGTTTATCTTGTGCTTTCGACTTTCTATCTTTAATTGCACGAGAGAACAATTTCTTCTCGATCACAACACCTCTCAAAGAAGGACCAGCTTTCAAGGACGCATCTTTCACGTCACCCGCTTTATCACCGAAGATTGCACGAAGCAATTTCTCTTCTGGAGATGGGTCTGTTTCACCTTTCGGAGTAATCTTACCGATCAAGATATCCCCTTCTTTAATTTCAGCACCGATACGAATCAACCCATTCTCATCCAAATCCTTCGTAGCCTCTTCAGAGACATTCGGGATATCCGATGTAAGTTCTTCCATACCGCGCTTCGTGTCGCGTACTTCTAATGTATACTCATCAATGTGTATTGATGTAAAGATATCGTCACGAACAACTTTTTCAGAGATTACAATCGCATCCTCGAAGTTGTACCCTTTCCATGGCATGAAAGCCACTTTCAAGTTTTGTCCGAGTGCCAATTCCCCTTGTTGTGTCGCGTATCCTTCACAAAGTACTTGTCCTTTATCAACGCGGTCACCCTTCTGAACGATTGGCTTCAAGTTGATACATGTACTTTGGTTTGTTTTCATGAATTTCGTCAACGGATAGTGCGTCACTTCATTTTCGAAGCTCACCAACTTATCCTCAGAAGTCCAGTCATAACGGATAACGATTTCATTTGCATCCACATATTCTACCACACCTGGACCTTCAGCATTGATCAATACACGAGAATCACGCGCAACAAGGCGTTCGATACCTGTTCCAACGATTGGCGAATTCGGTTTCAATAACGGAACTGCCTGACGTTGCATGTTTGATCCCATCAGGGCACGGTTGGCATCATCATGCTCTAGGAATGGAATAGATGACGCCGCGATCGAAGCGATCTGGTTGGCACCTACATCCATTAAAGTCAAGGCTTTCGGTTCAACAACTGGGAAATCACCTTCGTAACGCGCTTTTACAAACTCTGTCAAGAAGTTTCCTTTGTCATCCACCTTCGCATTGGCTTGTGCAATCATTTTTGCATCTTCTTCCTCAGCAGTCAAATAAATGGGTTCTTTATCCAACTTCACTTTACCATTTTCAACATCACGGTAAGGTGTTTCGATAAATCCAAGTTTGTTCACTTTCGCGAAAACACATAGAGAGGAAATCAAACCAATGTTTGGACCTTCCGGTGTTTCAATCGTACAAAGACGACCGTAGTGAGTGTAGTGAACGTCACGCACCTCAAAACCTGCTCTTTCACGAGAAAGACCACCTGGACCTAGTGCCGAAAGACGACGCTTGTGCGTGACTTCCGAAAGTGGGTTTGTTTGGTCCATGAACTGTGACAACTGGTTTGTTCCGAAGAACGAGTTAATCACAGAAGACAATGTTTTCGCATTGATCAAGTCAATCGGCGTAAACACCTCGTTGTCACGTACATTCATACGCTCACGAATCGTTCTAGCCATACGTGCAAGACCTACACCAAATTGAGCATACAATTGCTCACCAACCGTGCGTACACGACGATTAGAAAGGTGGTCGATGTCATCCACATCCGCTTTTGAGTTGATCAATTCAATCAAGTACTTGATGATAGAGATGATGTCCGTTTTTGTCAATACACGCGCAGAATCAGCTTCTTCAAGTCCAAGCTTTTTGTTCAAACGGAAACGTCCTACTTCACCAAGATCGTAACGTGTATCAGAGAAGAACAACTTCTCGAAAACACCTTTAGCCGTCTCATAATCAGGTGGCTCAGCGTTACGTAATTGACGATAGATATGCTCAACAGCCTCTTTTTCAGAGTTTGACGTATCTTTTTGTAATGTGTTGTAGATAATCGTAAAGTCAGCTGTGTTGACATCTTCTTTGTGGAAGATTACGTTTTTCACACCTGAATCAACGATTAAGTCGATGTGCTCTTCTTGCAAAACAGTTTCGCGATCTAGAAGCACTTCATTTCTTTCGATAGAAACTACTTCACCCGTATCTTCATCACCGAAATCTTCGATCCATGATTTAAGAACCCGTGCAGCAAGTTTACGATTCACCATTTTCTTAAGATTTGCTTTTGTCGCTTTCACTTCATCAGCAAGTCCGAAGATTTCTAGAATATCTTTATCACTCTCGTATCCGATAGCACGGAAAAGAGTTGTTACTGGCAATTTTTTCTTACGGTCGATGTATGCATACATGACATTATTGATGTCAGTTGCGAACTCGATCCAAGATCCTTTAAAAGGAATCACACGTGCAGAGTACAATTTCGTACCATTCGCGTGACGGCTTTGACCAAAGAATACACCCGGTGAGCGGTGTAGCTGAGACACGATAACGCGTTCAGCACCATTCACTACGAATGATCCTTTTGGAGTCATGTAAGGAATTGTTCCTAAGTACACATCTTGAACGATTGTTTCAAAGTCCTCGTGTTCAGGATCCGTACAATATAATTTCAGCTTCGCTTTAAGCGGAACGCTATAAGTTAGACCTCTTTCAATACACTCTTCGATAGTATATCTTGGTGGATCGATGAAATAATCCAGAAATTCCAATACGAATTGATTTCTGGTATCTGTAATTGGGAAGTTCTCAGCGAAAACTTTGAACAGACCTTCACTTTCGCGATTTTCAGGGGTGGTTTCTAATTGAAAGAATTCCTGAAAAGATTTCAGCTGGATATCCAAGAAATCTGGATAGTCGAACTGACTTTTGCTTGATGCAAAATTGATTCTCGTCGAGTTATTTATTGATGTTGCCAAGGCCAAACGTTTTTTGTTATGTATATGGTCAATAATATGCGTAATGCATTAAAACAGGAATAGGCATCCCGAAATTTCGGGACGCCTTCCTGTATATGAAGAAGAATAATTACTTAATCTCAACTTCAGCTCCAGCCTCTTCAAGAGACTTCTTAAGGCCTTCAGCCTCGTCTTTGGATACTCCTTCTTTCAATGTAGAAGGTGCAGCATCAACTAGGTCTTTAGACTCTTTCAAACCATTTCCTGTCAACTCTTTTACAAGTTTAACAACAGCAAGTTTGTTCGCTCCACCAGCTTTCAAGATCACATCAAATTCTGTTTTCTCTTCAGCAGCTTCAGCACCACCACCTGCAGCAGCCATCATTACTGGTGCAGCAGCAGCTGGTTCGATTCCATACTCATCCTTAAGGATCGTTGCTAGTTCATTTACTTCCTTAACAGTAAGGTTTACAAGCGTTTCCGCAATTTGCTTTAAATCAGCCATTTTATTTAATTTAAAAAGGTTCTATAAAAAATTATTAATTATGCTCTTTCTTCGAGCGTTTTCAAGATGCCAGCAATTTTGCTGCCTGCACCTGTAAGTCCAGAAACAACGTTTTTGGCAGGACTTTGAAGTAATCCAATGATATCTCCGATGAGTTCGTCGCGGCTTTTCAATGAAACGAGTGTTGACAATTGGTTATCACCAATAAACACTGCTTCGTCGATATACGCACCTTTCAAAATCGGCTTAGCATTTTTCTTACGAAATTCTTCAATCAGTTTTGCTGGAGCATTACCAACTTCACTGAACATGATTGATGTTGCTCCTGCGAGCGTATCTCTCAAGTCACCGAAGTCTTTACCCTCAACGCGATCCATTGCTTTAGAAAGCAACGTGTTCTTCACAACGCGGATGCGGATATTTGATTGGTAACACTTTCTGCGAAGGCTGTTGATTACTTCAACTGTCAATTCCGCTGTGTCTGCTAGATAGAAGATGTTTGCTGCAGCTAAATCTGTAGCAAGTTCATCAATGTACTGTGCTTTTTCTTCTTTTGTCATTTTCCTAAGTGTTAAGCAACTACAGACTTGGCATCAATTGGAATTCCAGGACTCATCGTTGAGCTTAAATAAATACTCTTGATGTAGGTACCTTTAGCAGCTGACGGCTTAAGTTTCATCAATGTTTGAATCAATTCTTGAGCATTCTCACGAATTTTAACTCCATCGAAGCTTACTTTACCTACTGAAGAATGGATGATCCCGTATTTATCAACTTTAAAGTCAATTTTACCGGCCTTCACCTCTTCAACAGCTTTACCAACTTCCATTGTTACCGTTCCAGTTTTTGGATTCGGCATTAAACCACGTGGTCCTAAAATACGACCAAGTGCTCCAACCTTACCCATAACAGAAGGCATAGTAATAATCACGTCGATATCGGTCCAACCACCTTTAATTTTATCGATGTAATCATCCAAACCTACATGGTCAGCTCCTGATGCTTTCGCTTCGGCTTCTTTGTCAGGTGTACAAAGTACAAGTACCTTCACATCCTTACCAGTTCCGTGCGGTAATGCAACAGTTCCACGAACCATTTGATTTGCTTTACGCGGGTCTACACCCAAACGAACGCAGATGTCCACTGAGGCATCAAAACGCGTGGTTGAAATCTCCTTAACCAAATTACATGCATCTGCAAGAGTGTATGGTTTCGCCAAATCAAATTTGGCCAAGATCTCTTTTCTTTTCTTAGATACTCTTCCCATTACTTTAGCGATTATTTGGTTTTCGGTGCTTCACCACCTTTTACTGTTACCCCCATGCTTCGTGCAGTTCCTGCTACCATTGTCATGGCCGCATCTACTGTGAAACAATTCAAATCCGCCAGTTTATCTTCTGCAATCAAACGAATTTGATCCCATGAAATGGAACCTACCTTCGATTTGTTTGGTTCAGAAGAACCCTTCTTGATTTTTGTGTGTTCGACGATCTGTACTGCCGCCGGTGAGGTTTTTAATACAAAATCAAAGGATTTATCACCGTAAACGGTAATAACGACAGGTGTAATTTTTCCTGGACGATCCTGTGTACGCGCGTTAAACTGCTTACAGAACTCCATGATATTTACACCTTTGGCACCAAGCGCCGGCCCGATTGGAGGGGCTGGGTTGGCTGCGCCGCCTTTGACCTGTAATTTGATCAACGCTGCTACTTCTTTAGCCATTTGTGTTTAATTTATGTAGTCAAGCGTGAGTACTTGCGGGAAGCTTTAATCGCTTTCCTCACTTCTACGGTTAATATGCAACCTAAATTTCTTTCTCGACCTGCATGTAGCTAAGCTCGAGCAAGTTTTTTCTTCCAAAGATCTTTACCATGACCTTTAGTTTTTTCTTTTCTTCATTGATCTCATCGATGACACCACTGAAGTTATTGAAAGGTCCGTCGATCACCTTTACAGATTCACCTACGACGAACGGTATTTTCATTTCCTCTTCAGATTCAGACAATTCGTCTACCTTACCAAGGATTCTATTTACTTCTGACAAACGCATCGGAACTGGCTCACCACCTTTTTCCGTACCAAGGAAACCAATGACATTAGGAATACCTTTAATAACGTGAGGCACCTCACCGACCAAAGCCGCTTCGATCAACACATAACCAGGTAGGTAAGCACGTTCTTTGCTTACCTTCTTACCGTTGCGAATTTGAAATACTTTTTCCGTTGGAATGAGCACTTGATCGATGAAATCGTTCAATTTTAAACGAGTGATTTCAAGTTCCAGATATTCCTTCACTTTCTTTTCTTTCCCGCTTACAGCGCGCACTACATACCAGCGTTTTTTAATCTCTCCCATTTCGGATTTTCAATTAGAACATTCCGTAAATAAAACCAAGGGCACCTCTCCAAAGTGACTTCTCATCTCCAGCAATACCGAATCCGAAATCCATCGCAAAAATGAACAATGAAATGAGTACAGACGCAACTACCACGATAATGGTATTTGCCTGAAGCTCTTTCCATGTTGGCCAAGAAACGTTCTCAAGCATTTCTTTCTTCGTTTCTGTAAAATATTCTTTGATTTTTGACACAATCTTAAGTTTTAATGCACGGGCGGTAGGATTCGAACCCACGACCAATGGTTTTGGAGACCACTACTCTACCAGC
>JAJTDQ010000012.1:12740-34087 GCA_021300505.1 Cryomorphaceae bacterium | reverse complement strand
CGGTAGCGCCGGGAAATAGAGTGAATAACTATGTGCTTGACCTTGGCATTGAAAATGGTATTTAATCGGTGCAATAGGAATTCCTTCAGCCTTTATCATTGTTAACTTTAAATCTGTTCCTTTTGGACGAATGTAACACGACGGATGCATTTGTATCCAGCCCCCATTCACATATAGACGAGATGAAATATAAAAGAAATCGATGCGCGTGAACTCATCACCTACTTCAATTTCACTGATTGCCACATCTGAATCAGGCCCCAAATCGATAACTGGTCGTTTGATGATTTTTGGTGTTGTTTTGGGAGTGATAGTCTCCAATTCTTCTTTTTCTACCGGTGTAACTGTTTTTGTGTTCATCTTTATTTTTTGTTTTTGGTTACTTATTCTGTTTTCCATGAGAGCTAGCAACTTGTGAACTTATTTTCATTACGTGTTGCCATCTGCATTCGGAATTCGGTACAAAGAAACACAACCACTCGGTATTCTATGTCAGTAGTAAAAAAAAATTGTAAAAGCTTAAAAATTAGGTATTAAATTCGGTATGTCATGTACGTTTAAGTATTTTTTTTGTAGTTTTGATAAATGAAATCTGACTTCTAACACCAATTAACACCTCCATTTATGCCAGTTACGAAAAATCCTTATTTGAGATATAAAGCGATAGATGACCGTCTGAGAAATAGGCAAAGGCATTTACCTACCATTTTAGATCTCATCGACGCATGCACACGGGCAACTGAACACGAGCCCTCGTTGGATACAGTCGTTAAAGACATCAAGAATATGCGAAAGTCCTTTCAGGCCCCCATAAAGTATTGTCGATCGAAAGGGGTGTATGAATATACGGATGATGCTTATCGTTTCGATGGGGTGGGTTTGATGGAGCAAGACATTGATAGCATTAAAAACGCCATTGAGTTGATTCAAAGTATTGGAAGTTCGCGTGTCAGTGACCAATTTGAGCATGCCATGGAGAAGGTGCTCACCGCTTACAGGGAAAAATTTCCGCAAGGTAATTTTAAACGCCAAATCATTCAGACAGATGCGCCAAGAGATTTTCGTGGATTTGAGCATTTCGAGTTGTTTTTCCGCGCAATCAAAGATCGTATACCCGTTTCAATAGTCCATTATTCCTACAGCAAGCAAGTATTTACATCACGAGTAATACATCCAATCCTGCTGAAAGAATTTGATAACCGTTGGTATGTGGTCGCTTATTCAGAAGAGCACAATCAGATTCGCACCTTCGGTTTCGATCGGATAAATGAACCGGTTTTAGTGTATGGTGACTTTATTGGCGATCAAAGTCCGGAAGTAACCTCTTTTTTTAAAGACATATATGGTATATACCCTTTCGGTGATTATGGATTACAACAAATCATTTTCGATACTATTCCCCAGGAACTGGCTTATTTTAGATCTTTTCCAATCCATGAAAGTCAAAAATTTGTTTTTGTGCATAATACCGGTCATGCACGAATAGAATTGAATCTCATTCCTTCCTATGAATTGATCCGTTTATTGCGATCTTTTGGAAGCTCTATTCGAATCGTCGAGCCAAAGTGGTTGCGACAAGAAGTTACTGAAAATTTTAAGCGATGAAGAAATCACCCAAATCATACCTTTTCTCAAATGTACCCAACGAGGGACGTTCGGACAATCCAAAATTGTTACGAATTACCATAACCCCAACGCATACAAAAGTGGATTTTGGCTATTCCACCTTTAAAAGTATCTATACCAATGGTGGATGGATTCAGATTTCACCAGAAACATATATTCTATCCCTCGGAAATAAACAAAAATTTAAACTGATCAATACGAAAGGGATATCGTTGTCTCCGAATAAGCATTATTTTGAATCGTTGCGTGATTGGCAGTATTATTCCCTTTATTTTGAAGCAATTCCTTTTGAAGATGGTCAATATAATATCATAGAGCCCGAATTTATGGGGGATAAAGAAGAGTTGGAAGCAGTAAATCATGTTTCGGGAGGAAATTTTGACTTTTATAACATAGAGATTGAAGTGCGAAAAGGGATGCAAATCATGTGAAAGTGTTCATTTATTGATTTAATTTCAACTTTTTGAGGGTATTTTCATCGCTTGATCAAAAATAATTTTCACTACGTATTAAGAATACCGAATGGCATATTTCATTTGTAGCACATTTAATTTATGTCATATGATGAGAAAAGCTTTAAAAATGGAAATCGATTGGGAAGTCAATCGAGAAGAGTTGACAATTCGCGGAGAAAAGTCAAAACATTATGCATTAACGCGAAGTGACAATGGTCAAATTTTGAGTGTTTGTTCGGAACAGTATGAACCGTTCTATAATAAGGAATTGGTACGATTAGTTGAGCGCATAGAGAACCTGTCAAATTTCACATGTATCGGATTCGAACAATTTCAAAAAGGCAAGCGAATTTTGGCATTCCTAAAGGATACGAAGCCATCACCTTTGGTAAATGCTGTTTCTGATCATTATTTAATCATTGGAAATTCGCACGACCAATCTTCCAAAGTGTTCTTAGGCTTGTCTAACTTTATGCATCGTTGTGAGAACCAATTTTCGCGTGCGTTATATGATTTGCGCATTAAGCATACCCAGCGTATTGATTTGACTGATCGGGATATTTTACTGATACTGGAGCACTATGAGAAAGGGAAGAAGAAGCAAATGTATTTGTCAAAAGAATTTTCAAAAATTGAAATGGGAGAAAATGAGGTCCATGAATTTTTGAATCACATGTTTCCGGAACAGGAAGTGAAGAAGTCCGAATGGATGAATAAGGATAATTCTTTGCGAACTGCGCATAAGCGTCGGGATGAAATGAAGGAATCGATTCAATCGGAAATGAAAGATCTTGGAAAAAATGCCTGGGGATTATTCAATGGTGTTACTTATTACACATCTCACCGTATGAGGAGAGGTAACGCAGGTTTTGGTAATACCAATGGAACAGCTCAGCAATTGAATGCTCGAGCATGGGAATACTGTAAAAAACTTGTCAGTGACCTGCGTTAAATTTCTTTTCAAGAAGAAAAATTCAGCTTAATGTACTGTAAATCAATGTGTAGAAATTATTTTCAAAAAAAGTTGAAGAAATTTTGTTACTTATTTGAACCTGATGCGTTAACGGAACGGAATGTAAAATCCCACCCCCTTTTATTTTAGAATTCAATAGTTATCTCTTTTAAGGAGAGTTAACGAAAGATGTGTCCTTCTCTGATTTCAGTAATGGATGATATCTCATAGTGTATGAACATTACTATGGGTATGTCTTCATGCTTCAAGAAAAGTGATCGGAAGATTGAATACAAATAGATAGGGGGGAGATCTTAGGTACTGCAAACAACTAAAACAACTGGTATATGGAGAGAAGAACGATGGAAACAATGGAGCAAGCGGTGTTGAATAACGAGGCGATGGTACGAAAGGCGGCAAAAAAGTACTTGTCTAAGGGGTATGAGTGCTGGTTAGATGATGTTGTTCAGGATATTTTAATAAAGGCATGGACGCGAATTGGACAATTCGATGAAAATGTTGGTAGCTTAAGTTCGTGGATGTATACGATGACGCGCAACCATTGTTTTGATTTGAAAGAGCGTAAAGGAAATTCTTTAGCGATTCGGGTTGGAACGGATGATTTAAAAAATTTGTCTGTGTCACCTTCTTTTTCTGATGAATACGGAGTTGACGGTAAGACGCTGCGAAAGGCATTGGAAAGAGCGGGGGAGCGCGACCGGATTATACTCACACTAAAATACTATTTCGGATACAGTGGGAGGGAAATTGCTGTATTGATGGATATTCCTGAAAAGAACATTGGAATGACTGTGATGCGCGCGAAAGATAGAGTAAAACGAATACTCGTAGGTTGGGGCTGCGGCCTTGGATTTTGATAAATACGTTTCATTTGGCCAGGTGGGCAGAAGAAATTTTGCTTCAATCAGGACCACAATAAAACACGAAAACTTAGTAACCATTAACAATTATATATCTATGACAATTGCGCAAGCGCTTAAAGAGAAAAACAAAAAAGTAGCGACGATAAACGTACTATACGACCGTTTATACAAAAACAATTCTGTGCTTGACGGCAACAGAAGGTCTTACAACCCCATAGAACTCATGGCCACCATTGAGACTGAGATGGATGAGTTGATTGACTTGAAGACGAAAATACACAATGCGTCAGCACCAGTTCGTGGTCAGATTTTTAGACTGTCTGAGTTGAAAACAAAAGTGGTGAAGTTGAGATACCTTGACACGTCAGAAGGCCCCGTACGCGACAAATACGATGGCACAGTTACTCGACGACAGGCTATGATACAAGCTGAACAGGTAGACGCAATAGCTGACGTTGCGCAACAAGAAATAGAAGAAATTCAAGAAGCCTTGGATAAATTCAACTTCTCGACACTCATATAAAACGCTTTATTTAAAGAAGTCGTTTACCGAAAGTGCAATAATAAGTCAGGTGCAAAAAATCATTTATTCTGATCTAAGATGATGTATTCCGAAAATTTCTGAAAACTCATAATTCAAGAGGTCAAAATTCATGATGCATAAATTCAAGACTCATTAATCTGAATTATTTTGCCTGGAAGTAGGCGGCTTCTCCTTTTTTTCTCTGTTACGTATTAAAAAGGTTCATCTAACACGAGGAATAAACACTATTTCGTTGTATTTTGCTTAAAATACATGTTATGTCTATTCATCTATCGCACACTGAAACACTCATTGAAAAACCTAAAACCAAGGTTAAAAATTCAGTTAAACCAAAAATCGAGGAGGAATGTCAAGTAATCGTACATTGCTCAATCCCTTGTGAATTCGGAATGGGAGTGCGCATCTGGAAAACGACCTTTCTCATAACAGATGACGGCCATAAAATACCGCTTGTTCACTGGGAAGGGATTACACTAGCACCTCAATGGACAAGAATCTTCCACAATGGAGCATATAATTTTACACTCATTTTTAAAGGCCTCCCAAAAGGATGTAAACTATTTACGTTAAAAGAGGAAATTCCAGAACCAGGAGGATTTGTTGTAATTAACATACCTAGGAATAAAACCGATGTCTATCGCGTGACAATCTAATCAAGAGACCAAACAAAGATTAACCATTTAGCGCTATCAATTTTGATTCACCTCGACAAACAAAGATTCTAAGCAGTTCATTTTTAAATGACTTCTATCGAATTTGTTATTTAGTATACTTTGACGCGTATGCTAACAGCTTGGTCAGAAGCCGGAATCTGATTTAAGTTCTTTGTTTCTTGTTTTCTTTTTTGTTTCATCTTAAATTTTCTAAGTCTTACGACGAATTCCTGCCATACCTGGGAAATTGATGTTGATTTCTGGTGCTGATCCAAACATTACAATTGTTGAAATTCTAACCTCTGATTACAATATGAGGGAAGATTTTCGGACCTCGAGAAAAATTAATGAGGGTGAAATGTTTGACAGGTTCAATTGGTTAATGTTTAAATTGAGAAATTGCGGTCACCATTCCATTCGTTTTGTTTTAGCTTTTGAAGTATAATTGAATTGCCCTCGGATTCCGGCCCGAGGGCTTTTTTTATGAGAAAACAAAAAAAGAAAATCTGTGATGTCAATTGGTCATGTGTTGACATCTTTTTTTATGCCATAAGTACTATAGGAGTATCTTTGAAAACACTTGTTTTTCCAAAATTTCATGACAGCCCAGCAAGAAGAAAAGATTACTGAATTAATCCGTAAGTATAATGATATACTATTGATTTCTATGCGTTTGGCTGTTGCGGAGGATTTCTTGAATTTACTAATCTTAAACAGAGACGATCAAGAGTTTGCACTCAAAGACTTACTCGATAACAAGGAGGAATTGACCAATCACATAATGAAACAGTTCTTAAAATTGAATAGTTCACCAATCTTGGAGGAGTTGCGATCTCAAGAATTCGTTTTACCAGATTTACGCGTTAACGTAAATAAGGACAAAAAACAAAAAGAGAAATAATTGAAATTAATTTTCTTCGTTAACGCAATATCTCAGAGACATTTTTTCCAATATTCTCAGCCATTTCCTCTGTTGGCAGGTCGTTGGCTTCGCCATTAAACGGATCCTCAATTTCCTCGGCGATTAATTCAATGCTTGCAAGAACATATAGAATAAATACGGTTACAGGTATGATAAAGTAGGACATATGAACACAATAAACAAGCGGAAACAGCATCACATAGAAAAAGATGAATTTTTTCAAGAATACCGAATAGGAAAAAGGGATTGGTGTGTTTTTTATTCTTTCACATGCACCACAAACGTTCATTAATGCGTGCAGTTCAGTCTTGAAATGGTAGATTTCCTGAGAATTTAATTTACCCGATGCAAATAGTGATTGAACAAAATTCACAAGAGAAGAATAGATGGCTAGTGGTTGATGTTTCGCCGATGCAAATTCAATAGTCTCCGCTTTTAGATGATCCGTTTTTATAAAAGTTTCAAATTCTTCACGTTGAACCTTCTCCGATTTTAAATGGCGTTGTAGGGTGTAGGCATAAATCCTTAAGTAATCCGAAACAATTTGTCTTTCTTCTATATGTTTTTCACCAAGGATAGCATTCATGTGTGAGGCAAATGTGCGCGAACAATTGGTTAACTCACCCCATTGTTTTCTGCCTTCCCACCAACGGTCATAAGCACTGTTTGATCGAAAAGTCAATAGTAAGGACAAGGTAAAACCCAGTAGTGTGTAAATGGTTGAAATTCCTTTCACTAATTCAATCATTTTTTTGTTTGAGCTTAGAAATTCGATTTCTAAAAAGGCTACAATTGCAGCAAAAATGGCCACTCCAAAAAGTAGTGGGATTAATTGCTGAAAGGTTTCAGATTTGTGTATACGGAACACGAAACTGAACCATTCTTTAGGTGAATAGGAGATCATTCTTTTTGTTCGGAATATTTCTTAAAGTTAAGCTATTCGGATGAATTTTGGCAATTTAAAAAGAATTAATCGCAGGTCATTCCATCTGTGAAATGCACCTTAGTAATTGTGATTCTCACCTTCGTAGCATCACTTACCCAATTATTTTCTAGATCCTTCGTTGTTGAATTTGGTTTTATAGGAGAAATAAAATTTCCAGAACTCCAAGATCCTTCCCGGACTCCCTTTTGTTCATTGAAATTGTCGTAGAATGTTGCTTTCCATTTTAAAGCATCTACAGTGCGGCTTGAGTTGTTCTTGAATTCAACGTAATAACCGATGTTCTTGCCCAGAACATTTTGTGTGTAAGCTTTTGAAACACTAACGTTGCACATTCCTTTGTGCGTTGGTTCTGTGGCACTACACAATAGTAAGACAGTACAGATTGCAAAAAGATAGTTCATTTTAAAAATATTAGTTCGTGAATATAACTATTCTTCCTCAAACGATTTTTTAAATTCTGGGTACAAATTCCCATATACCCATTGATAAACACGACGTGTATTGAGTGCAGAAACCCATTCGGTCTCCTCGTCGTAAACATTTTCTTCAATCGACTCAAAGATCACTTTGTCAGCCAAGCCTTCTGGATCTGTTGGGAAAATAAGCCGTTCGTTTAGTGAATATATACCGCCATCACCAACCTCAAAAAGAGTAGCCATCTCTGATAATTCACCAGGATTCCAAACATAATAATCAAGCCCACCATTTACCCCACAAGCTTCTGCGAAATGATCAACCACAAGAAATGCGATAACACTATCTAGTCCATGAGTGTCTTCCAGATAAACATTACAGGCATTGCTAAACATAGGTAAGGCCATGGTGAGAACTAGCGCATTACTGCTGTATTCGCTGTAGTGTAATTCATATTGATGGTCTGAATTTAGTGCAAATTGAAAAAGCATTAAAGTCTTGCTGGGTGCGTAAATCAATTGTTTTGCGGCGAGATGTTTTCGCTGAATGAATCCTTTCTTGCCTTTAAAGTTGACATGGATAAATTCATTCGAATTGTATTCAATAGAGAAATCCTGTTCCCGTTCCGAGGCAATTGTAATCACTTGATTCAATCGAATCTCTGTGACCACTTTCGACATGGTATTTGGACCAGAATACATGGGAATATTGTCTGAGTAGGCGTAGACGGTGTCGCCCTTAGCGAATCCTTCGTATGGATTCAGATAATCTTGCGAAAAACAAAAAGATGTCGTTATTGTAAATATTAAAAAAGAAAGGTATGAAATTGCATTCATCAATATAGATTTAGTTCAAACTGAAATTAATAGGAATTCTGTACCTACTTCGAACCGCGGTTCCGTTGCAAACAGCAGGCTCCCATTTAGGCGATTTGATAAAGATACGCATGGCCTCTTGGTCTATTTCAGCAGAGACACCCCGTTCGACGTTGACATGTGAGAGGTTTCCATCTGTTTCAATAACGAATGAAAGATATACTTTTCCTGATTCATTTCTATCCATACTGACTTCCGGATAGCGAATTGTTTCACTAATGTACTTCATCAAAGCCGCATTTCCTCCTGGATAACTTGCCTCAACAAAATTGGTTTCGCTGCATGGTTTATTGCCAATAGAATCCATGTTTCCGTATTTAATGTCGTCCAGCTTTAAGCGTTCCAAATTCAATTTAGTACCTGGAACCATCTCCATATTGATCCAGCAGTTTTCAGCCTTTTTAAGTGAAACAGAGGTCGTTGTTGATGCATAATTCTCCGTTTCATCACTAGCCGTTAAGGCAAATGATTTTTGGGACAATTCCAAGTAGCAGACTCCATCAGCATTTGTTTTATTCCCAATGACTGTTGTTCCGTTCATCGATTTGACAGATATGTTTTCTAACGGGAATCCATCATACGAACGGACAATTACTTTTACTTGAAAAGTTTTCTGGGCAATAGAAAAGAGTGAAAATGTGAGAAACAGAATGAATAGAGATTGACGCATGAAGAAATGATTTTTTTTTTGATGAAAATACGCGTTTTTAAGCAGAAGTAAACACCTTGGTAAACTTCAGATCTTTTCTAACTTTGTTCTTCCGGGTAATTAGCTCAGTTGGTTTAGAGTACTGCCTTGACAGGGCAGGGGTCACTGGTTCGAATCCAGTATTACCCACAAAACAGAGTGAGTGAGAGTGAAGTGCGAAAGTGCTGAAACTCCACTCTGTTTTTCTTCGCTCCTTACCCTTTGATAGGCTAAAGACCGTCTGCCGTAGCAGACTGAAAGACAAAAGATACGCTATGCTTAAAGACTTGATTTTTCTTCGAAGAGCCAAATTCGTAACTCGTAATTCGCAACCACACTCTTCACATTTTATTAACTTGAATTTTAGATGCACTTCAATTCAAATGACCAATTTTGGGATGTGAATACAATAAACCGAGAATTAAGTTGGCTATCGTTCAACGACCGCGTGCTCCAAGAGGCCATGGATCCGAATGTTCCTTTAATAGAACGTGTGCGTTTTTTAGGCATATACTCCAACAATATGGATGAGTTTTACCGCGTCCGTGTCGCCAATGTGCGAAGAATGATGCTGTTGAAGAAGCAGAAAGTTCATGGTTTAATGGAACAGCAGAAGATTTGTACAAGACAATTCGCGAAGTCGTTCTCCAACAACAAGTAAAGTTTGAAGAAACTTTTGCCGTTTTGGTAGAGGAGTTGCGTAAAAACAACATCCATCTGATCAATGAAACGCAAGTTGAAAAATCGCAAGTTCAACACCTGTCCGAGTTCTTTCGTTCAGAATTGAAACATGAGATTTTTCCAATCATGTTGGACAAAAAAAGAGATTTTCCAAAACTGAGAGATTATGCCATTTACCTTGCTGTAAAAATGATGTGCAGCCATGGAAAGGTTCGGTATGCGTTGATTCAAATTCCTGGTGATCTCTCTCGTTTTGTTGTGCTTGAAAAAGCGGAGAAGTCATTCATAATACTTATTGACGACATCATTCGAACGCATTTAAAGGAAATATTCAGTGTTTTCGAACCCCACGAAATAAGTGCATACACATTCAAATTTACTCGAGATGCAGAATTGGATATTGATGATGACTTATCGACCAATTTCATCCAGAAGATAGAGCATAGTCTGAAAGAACGTAAAAAAGGAGCGCCAGTTCGTTTTGTGTATGACAGTCAAATGCCGGAGGACTTGCTCAGTTTTTTACTGCAATCGTTGCGGTTGAAAAAAGGACTGAATACAATCCCAGGTGGTCGCTACCACAATTTCAAGGATTTTATTTCCTTCCCGAAATTCAACAATCCAGACTTTTTGCACACACCACAGCCGCCAGTTGTTCATCCAGATTTGGAACATCCACATGGCATCATTCATACGGTGCTAAAAAAAGATGTACTGCTTCACTTTCCATATCAGCGTTTTGATTATGTGACGGATTTATTGCGGGAAGCTGCACTCGATCCCAAGGTGACATCTGTAAAAATAAATATTTACCGCATTGCTCGTAATTCGGATATCATGAACGCGATCCTTTCTGCGGCGTTCAATGGGAAGGAAGTGGTGGTTGTCATGGAGTTGCAAGCACGTTTCGATGAGCAAAATAACTTGTATTGGGCCAACCGATTAAAAGAGTTTGGAGTTAAGGTGATTTACGGTGTGCCAAACATGAAGGTACATTCAAAACTGTTGCAAATCACACGAGTTAATCGGGCCAAAGAACAGCTGATTACCTATATTGGAACAGGGAATTTTAATGAAAAAACATCTCGAATTTATTCGGATTTGTGTCTGTTGACAAGTAATAATCAGGTGTCACAGGAAGTGCGTAAAGTGTTCAGACTTCTTGAAAACAATTTAGAACGGCCATCATTCAGAACTTTGCTCGTTTCTCCATTCAATACGCGCAGAAAAATACTGGCGATGATCAGTCGCGAAATAGATCACGCGAAAAAAGGAAAAAAGGCTGGTATGCGCATAAAGTTGAATAACCTCACGGATACTGAAATTATAGAGAAACTTTATCAAGCAAGTAAGGCAGGGGTAAAGATTGAGATGATTATTCGAGGTATCTGTTGCCTTATTCCAGGTCAAAAAGGCTTCAGTGAGAACATTACAGTAATTAGTATTGTCGATCGCTATTTGGAACACGGTCGCTTCCTGATTTTTGAAAATAATGGCGATCCAACCTATATCATTACAAGTGCAGATTTCATGGAGCGGAACCTGGACAATCGCATTGAAGTTGGGGTGCAGGTTTCAGATATTTTTATTCAGCAGAAACTTGATTTGTTGTTTGACTATCAATGGAGAGGAAGTGTGAAAGCACGTTTAATTAGTGCTGATTTCATGAATAGTTACCACAAACGTGATCTGCCACCCTTTCATGCACAAAAGGAAATTTATGAGCATTTCAAATGGTTGTCGGAAGACGGTGACAATTAATCCATCGTTACCGAATATCGTTTCTTGATTTAGTTTTCAACGAATAGTGTTTTCCTTCAATCAGTTCTGTATTTTTGCCTACTATTGAACGATTTATGAAATTTGGCGCGATTGACATTGGAACAAATGCTGCACGACTTCTTGTTGGCGAGGTAGATAAAAACAATCGTCGATTATACGTCAAGAAGGTCTCGTACACGCGTATTCCATTGCGACTGGGTGAAGATGTTTTTGATGAAGGAAGTATTTCAAAGAAGAAAGCCAATGACTTTGTCAAGACCATTCAAGCGTTTCGTTTAATCAGTGAGATTTTTGACGTTCACTCCCTCCGCGCGGTAGCAACCTCCGCTATGCGTGAAGCAAAAAATGCGGATAAAATCATTGAAAAGATTCAAAAGGAAACGGGAGTTACCATCGAGATTATTAGTGGTCAAGAGGAAGCTGATTTAATTTTTGGAAATTTTGAGGTCTTGGATATAGATCAAGATATTCCGTTTATTGTCATTGATGTCGGAGGGGGTAGCACAGAAGTAAGCATATTTGAGAATGGACATTTGATATCGTCACGTTCGTTTGAAATTGGAACATTGCGCGCATTAAAAGGCAAAGTAGAACAACATGTATGGACCACTTTACACGACTGGATTGATGAAAATGTGGACATGTCGAGACCGCACCAAATCTTTGGAACGGGTGGGAATATCAATAAAATTCATAAAATCCTTGGTGCCAAGCAAAATGAATCGATAAGTGTTGTTGATATTCAATCCTTACATGATCAATTAGAACCTTTGTCGATAAAAAAACGCGTGGAATTGTTACAGCTGAAACCAGATCGCGCGGATGTGATTATTCCCGCTATGGAGATTTATTTATTCATTCTCAAGCAATTAGGATGTGATGAGCTTTTTGTTCCCAAAGTTGGTCTTTCCGATGGTATGATCTTGAAGATGCATGAAGAGTCGAGAGGCTAGTGCTAGTTACGATTTTCAAGTTTTGGGCAAAGAGTACGAATTACAACGCGCAACACGATATAAGACAAAGGGCACTTCTTCGCTCATTGAGCTTCGAAGTACAAAGGACCACTTCGATTAAAGACTTTCGTACTTTGGATGGCTCAGTTTTATTGACCAAATGTGTAACTTGTGACTTAATGTGACTACAGTCACCAAATTCATCACTCATAACGGATCATCACTGACAATTCATATCCCTTACCTCGTAAAAATTGTCAACCTTTGACACAATTATTCAACCTAAATTATTCCTCGTGCGCAAAACGCTCTTTTCTTCTCTTCTAATTTTCACATCATTTATTGCGATATCTCAAGGTTACAATGGCATCGATGTACGCTCCTACCAGCTGGAATTGCGCGTTAGCGATTCTTCCGATGTGATTCGTGTGCATGAAGATATTTATTTCTACCGCAACGATCCTAAGGCATGTATTGCATTTGATCTCGTTGGACAAGACAATAATGCTAATCGTGAGGTTGTTACAGGAATGAAGGTGACGGAATGTAAATTTCAAGGAGAAAAAGTCCCATTCATTCAAGACCAAGATAAGTTGTTTTTGAAGCTCCCAGAAAGTCAATTAATAGCTATTGATGATGACAATGAATTGCATCTCGAATTGTCATTTAACGGTATTCCTGCGAATGGTTTGATTATCGGAAGCAACATGCATGGAGATCGAACATTCTTTGCAGACAACTGGCCGAATCGTGCTCATCATTGGTTTGCGTGTAACGATCATGTTTCGGACAAAGCAGGATTTAATGTTACCGTCCATGCACCAGAAAAATATGAGGTTGTAGCGAATGGTTTACTCGTTAAAGAAGGGATGGATAAAGGAATGAAGGTACATCAGTTTGAATCAGCCATCCCGCTTCCCGTTAAGGTAATGGTTGTTGGTATTGCGGACTTAGTTATTCAAACCTTTGACACCCTAAACGGTTTTCCTGTAAGTGGTGCAGTTTATCCTCAAAATCAAGCCAAAGCACTATACGATTTAAAACTCAGCCCGGAGATTGTTCAGTTCTATATCGACCTTTTTGGAGATTATCCCTTTGAAAAACTCATGGGTGTCCAATCCACTACGATGTTTGGCGGGATGGAGAATGCCGGTTGTATCTTCTATGATGAGAAGGCCCTAAACGGTAAGCGCACCAGTGAGACCTTACTCGCACATGAAATCGTACATCAATGGTTTGGAAATTCTGCGACAGAGTCTGATTGGTCTCATCTATGGTTAAGTGAGGGATTTGCTACCTATTTTACCAATGTCTATATCGAACAGACGAAAGGTATAGAAGCATTTCAAAAACAACTGAAAAAAGATCGAAATCAAGTCATTGACTTTTACGGGTATTACCGTCACCCATTGGTTGATACGAGTTATTCGAATTTGATGGATTTACTGAATGCCAATGCGTATCAGAAGGGTGGATGGGTACTCCATATGTTGCGTCGTGAACTTGGCGATGAATCATTCTTTCGAGGTATCAAACACTATTATGCCCGCAATGAAATTTCCAATGCGTCGAGTGCAGACTTTCAAAAGGCAATGGAAGAGGTGAGTGGAAAAAAATTGGATGACTTTTTCAAGCAATGGGTTTACACAGCCGGACATCCAATTCTTGAGGTGAAAGGAACGTCAAGCGGAAATGCCTATACCTTATTGACTCGACAAATTCAGCCTGAAGGTCCATTTCAGTTCCCGCTAACAGTTAAGTTCGTGCTGAATAATGGTGAGACACTCGTAAAGACAATGGTGGTTACTGAAAAAAGTACGCAATTAAAATTCGATACGGTGATTCCTGTCGTATCGGTACTTTTGGACCCCAATTGCGATTTGCTTTTTGAGGTTAAAGCGAGTAATCTTAAGTAATTACTGCTTACTTGGTGTAATGAATTGGGCATCGACGCGTCGATTCTTTTGGCGATCACTTTCCGTTCTTTCTGGTGAAACCAAGGGTTCCGTATTCGACATGCCAATCGCTTTCAATCTACTTTTGTCAACCCCCATTTCTACCAAACGCTTCACAACGGCCTGAGCACGTTTTTTTGATGCTCGCTTATTGTTCTCGCAGCACACATGTCCTCGAATGATCACATGCAGTTCACTGTTTTGGAATAAATAGGTGGCAAGCACATTCAATACAGCCGTGCTTCCCTGTTCCATTTGAAAGGTGCCAGGTATAAAACTGATGTTCAAGATATAAGGTTCGTTGGAATCGATCGATTTCCGCAAATCATTATGGATCTGGGCTTGTTCCTGGTACGGTGAATTCTCAAAGTCTTCTTTGGTCAATTCAACAGGGAGTTCAAGCGTATCTTTAGAGGTGTCTGGTTGAATTTCGGCTTGCACAAAATGCACAATGTCATAGTAAACATCTACTCGTCTCCAGTTGAGTACATTTTTGACATCTGTTCGACGTTCCAAGGTGGCTGGAATAAATTTAATGTTTAGAGAAGGATCGTTTAATTCAAGGTAATTTTTGACGTAATTCAGACGGTCATGAGCCAACTTGTCATTGATGGAACGACTTCCTGTACTGTCCGTGTAGGAGTATATGGCAGTAATTTCAATCGCAAAATTTTCACCACGTTGCAACTGAGTTTTGAACTTCGCTAACGCTTGACGTGATGAATCTGAGGGGATACTTTTTCCGACATTAAAGTAAAAGGAAGCAATTTCGTTTTGTGCCAAGAGCCCGCCAAACTGAACGAAAATGATGACTATTATGACGAAAATGATTCTCATTACACTGGACTGAAATACACTAGCCAAAGGTACGAAAAAAGGTGACCCCGAAGAATCACCTTTTCTAAAATAGTGTGAAGCAGATGCTTATTTATACTCTTTCAAATCAATTTTTGCATTCACTTCAATAGATGTAACTGTTCCTGAGAAACCGGCTTCACCCACTGAGATCACCAAAGAATGGGCAAATAAAATTCCGTTAATATCCTTGTAGTCTGAATATGAAGTAGACATCTCTGTCGTTTCACCTTGTTCTGTGCGGATACTTACCGTTTTTACCTTCAGATAGGTGGCAACATCATAGTATTCATAGGTTTCTGACTGACCATCCATAACCTTAAGCACATAGGCATCTTTTCCGTCAACATTTTCAATACCTACGAGTTCGTAGTTCATCCCTGTTGCACCGTAGTTCAATTCAGGAAGTAAACCAGTGGATTTGTTTTTTGCAGCGATGTCTTCCGCAGACATTTCTTTTTTGCCACCTTGCATGTTCCAAGAACTTCCAGTTGTACCTTCAAATACCGCTTTTTGGAATACCATTCCTTGGCCTTCCATTTTCATTCCGTCCATATTCGGCGCCATCCAGATATCTGTCATTTTCAAAGGGAAAGGAACTTGCGCCATGTTCAAATCTGTTGCTTTTCGCACGGACTTGATTTTCTTCAACTTCTTATCCGCTGCTTTCAATGATGACGTAGATGTCATGGCCAATACATAACGTTCAACCAATTGCTCTTTCGTGATGTCTGCTTTTTTGGTTTCTTTCACTGGGTCTCCGAATGCATCCATCATTTCGATTACGCCGTCTGCATCAAAAATCTTCAATCGCTCCAATACTTCCTCGTTACCAACAACTACAATGTTGCAATTCTTCGCGCTGAAATAGGTTTGAGCCATCGTCAATACCGCCTCTTTATCCACAGCCTCTAGGCGCTTCAAGTAAGTTTGGTAGTAATCTTTAGATAAGTTGTTTCGGATAATGTTCAATGCAAATTGAGCGATCGTTTGCGGACGCTCTAATGAACGTGCAAATCCACCAGCCATGGAGGATTTCGTGAGGTTCAATTCCTCATCCGTCACATATTCGTTGGTGATTTTATCCAATTCGAAAAGTATCTGTGTAATGGCTGAATCTGTCACATCATTTCTGAAGTTACCTCCAATCGAAATCCAAGATCCATCTTCTGTGATGTTCAAATCAGAATAACAACCATACGTATAGGCTTTGTCTTCTCGCAAGTTTTGCATCAAACGTGTTCCAAATCCACCACCACCAAGAATACCATTCAAGACATTCAACGGCAATTGATTTTGATCTCCAGTGCGCATTTTTATAGGGAAGGACACTTGAATGACGGACTGAACTGCTCCTGCCTTTTTCACAAAGATGACACGGTTTCCTTTGTTGAATTGACCATCATTTGTTTCCGCTTTGATCGCCTCACCACCTTTCCATGTTCCGAAATATTGACCAACAAGTTTTTTTGCTTGATCCAAAGTAATGTCACCAACAATGACCAAGTAGCTTCCTTTCGGAGTAAATGTTCTTTTGTAGTATGAAACAACATCCTCACGAGTGATGTTTTTCAAGCTGCTTTCGGTCATCACCTCACCATAAGGGTGATTCGGGAAGTTGACTTTCACTTCAGCATTTGACGCCATCGTTCCTGGATCTGATTTCGCAGAAAGAAGACCTGATTCATTTTGTTTCTTGATGCGCTCAAACTCAGACATTGGGAATGAAGCATTGTACAACACATCCGACATCAATGTCAATCCTTTGTCCATATGTTTCGTAAGGCAAGAAAGGAATATGTTCTCTGATGACGCTTCCAAAGATGCTCCGATGTAATCGATCTCTTTGTCCAACTGGTCCTTATCGCGGTTAGTTGTTCCAGACATAATTAGGGAGCCTGCCATTTCCGACAATCCGGCTTTTGTGCCTTCCAACACTGGATCATTGCCCATCACCATATTGAAAGCAACACGTGGTAGCGTATGGTTCTCAGAGAGAATCACAGTAATTCCATTTTCTGTTGTAAACACCTGCGAATCTTTGATGTTGATTGTCGGTGCTTTTGCGGCACTAGGTCGCACTGAACGATCGATTTGACCGAACAGGATGGCAGGCATCATTAATCCTGCGAAAAGCAATACTTTATTCATGATGGTCATTTTTAGTTCTCTTTAGGTAAGTAGTAAAGAATCACACGCGCATTTTGCGTCAAGTACGTGTTTGCAACACGAAGGATATCTTCACGCGTCACTTTCATGTAATTCTCAATTTCCGTATTAGCGCGGTTCGCAGTGCCATAATAAACGTGGTAGTTGGCAAGGTTTTCAGCAACACCTGCAATCGTTGCATTCGACGACACAAAGTTGTTTTCGAATTTGTTGCGTACTTTTTCAAACTCTTCCTGAGAAATTAATTCCGTTTTCATTCGGTTGATTTGGGCGTCAAATTCAACTTGAATAGAATCCAATGGAACTTTATCGGCAGCTATAGCCGCAAAGATCCCAACACCAGCATCTTCCAATCCATAGTTGAATGAAAAGGCGAATGTTGCCAATTGTTTCTTCTCTACTACAGCTTTATTGATACGTGAAGATGATCCTCCGGAAAGGACTTCATTCATCATCTCTAAAGCATAACTGTCAGCACTTGTTTGATTTGGAAAGCGGTAGCCCATGAAAATCGCAGGCAATTGAATGTTGTCATAGATCGTGTCTTGAATGACAGATTTCATTACCTCTTTATCCTTTTCAGGACGTGGGATCATTACAGGCAATTTCGCGTATTGTGCGATTAGTTTTTTCGCTTCTGGTGATTTCGAGTTCATGAAATCTTTTGCGTCAAAAACGGATTTTGCCACACCATAGCGCTTTTGGAAATCACCGTCACTCAAGTTTTCGAAATCACGGTAAAGGTTGATGGCCTGTCCCGCAGGAATAGAACCAAAATACTTTGCAATCCATTTTTTTGTTTCCTCGACATTCAAATCCCCAGCAATTGACAAGGTCGCATTGGCTGGAACGTAGAACGTTTTGTAAAAATTCACATAATCCTCTTCTTGTGCCGCATCAAGGTGCTCCATGCTACCAATCACTGCCCAGTTGTATGGGAGAACGGTAAACATGCGCTTGAACATTTCAGAAATGAAGGATGCATAAGGTTGATTGTCGATACGCTGACGTTTTTCCTCTTTTACAACACTGCGTTGAGTTTCAATTCCTGTGTTGTCCACTTTAGCGTGGAAAAGGCGCTCGCTTTCCAACCACAACCCAAGTTCCAACTGATTGGAAGGAAGCAATTCATAATAATAGGTGCGGTCTTGTGATGTATTGGCATTCAAGGCACCCCCGTTTTTTTCTACCAATTCAGAGTATTCTCCGCGACCAATGTTGGTAGATCCTTCGAATAGCAAGTGCTCGAAGAAATGGGCAAATCCTGTTCGGTCAGGATTTTCATTTTTTGAACCTACATGGTACAAAATAGAAACAGCAACAATCGGTGTCGCATGCTCTTCGTGGATGATGACATGAAGCCCATTTGGCAAGTCATACTCCACATACTCGATCTTTTTCTGGCCATTCACGGAGAATGAAAGAATGATCGATAATACAGAAAGTGAAATAAATTTCATGAATATGAACATTTTGTGAGGTACAAAGAAACTAAGTTTTTTTGAAGGATTCGTTGATTTTTAATTGAATTGGCGGTTAACTGCAGGAGGAGGTGAGCAAACCGAATGTTTTCGGTCCAAATATTGCGTAAATTGGACCCGTGAAAAATTTGATCTTCTTCTTATTTGTATGTGTGGCATCTGTTAATGCACAGCGTGTAATCCCCTTCGAGGATTTCAATTACTACTTCAGGACCTTTGAAAATGATAATTTCAAACAGCTAGAATTCCAACAAATCAGAGAATTCAAAGCTGGAGACGATTTTGTTGCCTATATCGACACCAGAGGAAATCTGCGTATTTACGATGGTAAGGAGCGGAAGGATATTTCCAATATGAATGTCGTTTATAAAACATCTGATCACCTTATGGCCTACAACATCGGTCCAACGCTCAATATGTGGGACGATGGGAAATTACAAACATTAACGTACTTCTCAAGAAATTATGAGGTGAGGGACAGTATCATTGTCTACGAAGACACCCGATTCAATACCGTAAGCGTCTACTGGAATAAACAGATTTATCAGATTTACCAAATGACAGGTGAGTTGAATATGCCTGTAGTCATTGGTGACAATATCGTGGCGTTTAAAGACAATGGGAATTATTTTAAGGTATTTTATCAAGGACAAATTTACGACTTAGGTGTTTGGAATGGGTCGATAGATTTTGAGGCTGGATGCGATATGCTCTGCTTTAATGATCCAACGACGCGAACATTCGCCCTCTTCGAAAATGGTGAATTTCTCGATGTGGAATCCTTTTACATGAAGAAGTACAAGGCAGGACGTGGCTTTTTGGTATATGAAGATTTAAATGGGAACCTCATTTTGTACAAAAAAGGCGAGAAACAAACACTTTCCAACTTTAGTCCAACATTTTGGGAAGTCAAGGATGACCTTGTGGTTTGGGGAGAAAATTCCTTTGTGTATGCCTATCAGAATGACAAAAAAATCGAGGTAACGAACTTCACACCGAAGGATTATCGCTTGAAAAATAATGTGTTCGCATTCCGAAATATCATGGGCGGAGCGAGTGCATTGGTAGATGGGAAAATCGTGGAATTGAGCAATCAGCCCAACTGTGAATTCCAGATTTATGGAAATAGTGTGTTGGTAATTTTATTTAATCGTTCTTACATCGTATATAACAAAGGACGCAAGTTTATTCCTTAAACAATTCGGATTACTTATATTTATCAACTACGCAGAAAGGATGACCTTTTTCTGTCTAAATTTGTTCATCAATCAACAACAATCATATCATGAATAATTGGTTTACCGTAAAGGTGAAATACACAAAACAATTGGAAAACGGCACTTTTAAGCGTGTGTCAGAACCGTATTTGCTTGCAGCAATGACATTTACAGATGCTGAGGCACGCATCTACGAAGAGCTTGGAAGTGTGATCAGAGGAGAATTTGATGTCGTTGGAATTTCACGCACGGAGATTCATGACATTTTCGCTTACGAGGATGCTTACACGTGGTACAAAGCAAAAATTTCTTACGAACGCGAAGATGGAGAAGGTGAGGATGCGAAAAAGAAAAAAATCTCGCAGAATTTCTTGGTTTCAGCTCATTCAGTGAAAGATGCCTATGAGCGCATTCGTGAAAGCCTTGAAAGCCTAATGATTGACTATCAAATCCCATCGATTATGGTTTCTCCAATCGTTGATATTTTTCCACCGACTGAAAACCTAGACCGCGAAATTAGCCGCACGCCAATGGAAAAGGAAGAGGCTGCTCCGGCACCAAAAGGAAAGGTTTTCTCGGCTCCAGGTTCGGATGTTGACGACGAGGATATTTTTGACGATGAAGAGGAAGTAGTTGAAGAAGATGAAATCGAAGAAGAGGATGACAACGAGGACGACAGTGTGCTCGAAGATGATTTTTCTGACGAAGACTAATGGACGATATTCTTGAACAACTAAGAAACGATCATAGCGAATTTGACCGCGGGAATCTTGAAGGATTCTTCGGTCATGAGCCCTTTGATTTGTTCCGGAAATGGTATGCGGAAGCATTCGACTCGAAACAGCTCGAACCAAATGCTTTTGTGCTTTCAACGGTCAACCCGGAGGGTATACCAAGTTCAAGAATTCTCTATTTGAAGGAATTACTCGACAACAACTTTATCTTTTATACCAATTACCAAAGTCATAAGGGGCATGATTTGGCTGCGAATGGCCACGCCTCAATGCTCTTCTTCTGGCCTGGGCTTCAGCGTCAATTGCGCATTGAAGGAAGAGTGGAAAAGGTTTCTGAGGAAACAAGTGACGCTTACTTTGCCTCTCGACCGCGTTCAAGTCAAATTGGCGCTTGGGCGTCACACCAGTCGGCTTTCTTAAATGAACGAAAGGAATTGGAAGATCGATATACCATGTACGACGAGAAGTTTCCAAACGAAGTTCCTCGTCCTCCACACTGGGGTGGCTATACCTTGAAACCGTCGCTCATTGAATTTTGGCAAGGTCGTCCATCCCGCCTTC
>JAJTDQ010000012.1:0-12670 GCA_021300505.1 Cryomorphaceae bacterium | reverse complement strand
ATAGTCGATGTACGAACTGCTTCCAGAAATTTTTACGCTCTCGAATGGAATGCGTGTTGTGTACTTGCATGCCAATGCACAAGTGGCACACCTTGGTGTGACGGTGCTGGCTGGTTCAAGATTTGAACGTCCACAAGAAAATGGCCTTGCGCACTTTTTGGAGCATTGCATCTTTAAAGGAACAACCAATCGTAAGACCTTTCACGTATTATCGCGTTTAGATTCTGTTGGTGGAGAATTGAATGCGTATACCGCAAAAGAAGAATTGTGCGTCTATGCTTCCTTTAGCAAAGAACATATTCTCCGTGCTACCGAATTGCTATCGGACATCATGCTGAATTCGAATTTTCCTGAAAAGGAAATTAAGAAGGAAAAGGAAATCATCATTGACGAAATCAACTCTTACCTCGATAGTCCGAGTGACAAGATTTTTGATGATTTTGAAGAGATGATTTTCAAAGGCCATGCCTTGGGAAATAATATCTTGGGAACCCGCGAAAGTGTCCAAAGCTTCACCCGTGAGCATTTGCTTGAATACATGAAACGCTCATTTACAGCCGACAACATGGTGATTTCCTTTGTTGGAGATATGTCGAAAAGTCAACTCGAACGAATCCTTGAGAAACACTTTGGAGCTTGCACAGAAGGGAAACACAAACACCAACCGGAAATATTTGAACCCGTTCCAACATTTTACAAGCGTTCGAAAGAGGCCAATTATCAAGTGCATGCCATCATTGGTGGAATGGCACCGGGCTACAAAGACGACGAACGAAGAGGAATGGCGTTGCTCACAAATATTCTTGGGGGACCAGCGTTGAATTCACGACTCAACTTATCCATTCGGGAGAAATACGGCTATTCCTACAATGTTGAAGCAGGATACACCTCTTATGCAGATACGGGCTATTGGAGCGTGTATTTTGGAACAGACCAAAAGTACGTGGACAAGTCAATGTCTTTGGTCCAAAAGGAATTGAAGTTGCTGTGCGACAAGAAGTTGGGTGTGCTTCAACTCAATCAAGCAAAGGAACAGTTAAAAGGATATTTAGCCCTATCCTTGGATTCCAATTCAGGATTGATGCTTGGCTTAGGCAAGAGCCTCTTATTGTTTGATCAGATTGATACCATTGCTGAAATTTGTGAAGGGATCGATCAGTTGACAGCCAATGAATTGCTCGAGGTTGCCAATCGTTTTTTCTCGGCAGAGCAATGTTCTCAGTTGATTTTTGATCTTCAAGACGCGGATTAGTTACTAGTTACGAATTACGAGTTGCGAGTAGCGAGGAACGATCAGGTCCTTTGTCTATTGTCTATTGTCCCTTGTCCCTTCTCTATTGTCCCTACACCAAACGCGTAGCTTGATGGCGAAGCAACATATCTAACAGAACAATAGCAGCCATAGATTCAACAATAGGAACAGCTCTTGGTACCACACACGCATCATGACGGCCTTTGCCACGGACAGTGCTTTCTTCACCTGCAACATTGATTGTTTCTTGCTGTTGGGCAATGGTAGCAACGGGTTTAAATGCCACACGAAATTCAATCGGCATTCCATTCGAAATTCCACCTTGAATTCCACCACTGTTATTGGTTTTTGTGCTTTTGTCTGAATTGATTTGATCATTATGAGCGGATCCACGCATCTCTACAGATGAAAATCCACTGCCAAATTCAACACCCTTGACCGCATTGATAGAGAACATTGCCTTACCTAGTTCGGCATGCAGCTTGTCAAAAACGGGCTCTCCAAGTCCGACTGGAACATTCAGAACCATGCAGCGCACGCAGCCACCAATGGTATCACCTTCACTTCGAACGTTGCGAATGAGTGCTTCCATCTTTTGAGCTATTTCCGCAACAGGACAACGCACTGGATTTGATTCAATGGCATCACGTAGAAAGAAAGCAGTGTCATTCAAGCGAATGGCACCAATTTGGTCTACATAGGTGGAGAATTCCATCCCACGTGTGGCCAAAATTTGTTTGGCAATGGATCCTGCCACTACACGACAAGCGGTTTCACGAGCACTTGAACGCCCACCTCCTCGGTAATCGCGATGGCCGTATTTTTCGTGATAGGTGAAGTCAGCATGTGAGGGACGGAAAACATCCTTCATCTCGGTGTAATCCTCCGATTTATGGTCTTCATTCCGAATGATAAAACCAATAGGCGTTCCGGTCGTTTTCCCTTCAAAAAGCCCCGAAAGAAATTCTACCGTATCCGATTCTTTTCGCTGCGTAACAATGGCCGACTGTCCGGGTTTTCTTCGATCCAGTTCTTCTTGAACGAGTTCGATACGAATGCTCATCCCAGCAGGTACTCCATCAATCACACCGCCAATGGCAGCGCCATGTGATTCACCAAAAGTGGTGAGTTTGAAAATAGTACCGAATGTTGAACCTGCCATGCTGCAATATTAGGCAATTCGAATGAAATGAACACACCCCTATATTTACTTCACGGCGGCAGCATCTTCAATTGCACTGATTAAAACATCATTTTCTTGCATGAATGCATGATCCAGGACACTCTTCCCAAAACTGTCCAATTGATTGAGGTTTGTGCCATGTTGAATGAGCAGTTTTGCGATGTCATTTTGTTCGAAGGTAACAGCAAAAAACAAGGCATTCGCATTATTCAGGTTTAGCGCGTTGGGATTCGCATTGTACATCAAAAGTAATTCACATAAGGAATAGTGTCCTTTGAAAGTTGCACCCATCAAGGCTGTATTGCCCGAAAAGTCTTTAAGGTCGGTTTGAGCCCCTTTGCGAAGCAGGTATTCCGAAGCATCGAAATTACCAAGGTAGACTGCGAGAATCAATGGTGTAAATCCTTTTATATCGGATTCGTTGATGTCCGTTCCTACGTCTAAAAATGATTGAATCGCTGTGGTATCATTTTTTCGTACTGCAGAGAAAATGTCTTCTTGAGCGAAAGAAAAAGCGGCGATTGCAACAAATGCAAAGGTGATGAATGGTTTCATGTTATTCTGTATTAATTGGTTACGTGTTCATCCTTCAATTTGTCATTCAACGAGTAAATGATTGAGGGAAGGGCAAAGTAACACAATACCTACAGACAAGAAAATGAGATACGTTTTGATTTAATCAAATTGCATCCTTATCATGAAAATTTAATGGCAGATAGCTTGTTCGGTAGCTTTCAAGATGACACGCACTTCCTCCAAGGTTGGCGCTTCAGCGTAGGTCCGCAAAACAGGCTCAGTGCCAGAAGGACGAATCATCACCCAACGGTCATCATCAAAGAAATACTTGAATCCGTCTGTGGTTTTTACTTCACGTACGGTGTATGATCCAAATGACTTGTAATTATCTGATTTGCAATTGTCTATGATGCGTTGTTTCAAATCTTCAGTGATATGAAGGTCGTTGCGTTCAAACTTAAATTCGCCAACGATCTCGTAAACTTCATCAATCAACTCATCCAATGTCTTTCCTGATTTCGCCATGAATTCCCAGATGATCATTCCCATCCAAATGCCATCGCGCTCAGGGATATGACCTTTCACAGCAATTCCACCTGACTCTTCACCTCCCAGCAATACGTCGTCTTCCACCATGATTGCGGCGATGTCTTTGAACCCAATTTTTGTGGTAATCAATTCAAATCCATAATGTGCCGCCATACGCTCAACACGCGGTGTTACGGAGAAGGCAATGACAATTTTTCCTGTCATGTTCTTGTACTTCGCCATGTAGTGAATGAGCAAAAGAATAATGTGGTGTGAATCGACAAATTCTCCCTTACCATTGTAAAGTCCGATTCGATCTGCATCGCCATCCGTTGCCAAGGCACAATCGATATTCCCTTTTTCTTTAATGTAATCTTCGAGTTCCTGAAGGTTTTTCGCAATCGGTTCTGGCGCTTGGCCCATGAAGGAAGGGTTGTGGTCGCAATGCAAGAACTGGGTGTTTGGTAAAATACGTTTCAAGGCACGTTGACCTGCACCGTACATCGCATCATACACAAGATTCATCCCTGAATTTTCAATAGCAGCAATATCGAAATGCGCTTTCACGTGATCTACATAACGTGTCTCTAAATCAACGATTTCCAATTGACCTGCAGCGATGGCACTGTCCAAATCGATGGCGGAATAATCAACAGGGCAAACATTCGGAATAATGTCCTCCACCTCTTGCACATGCCATGGAGCCAATGGTCCGCCGAAAAAAGCTTTCAGTTTAAATCCGTTGTACGAAGGTGGGTTGTGACTTGCGGTGATGATAACACCAATTTCACAGTTGAGCTGATTTGCACCAAGAGAAATCATTGGTGTTGAGACAAAACCGCGTGCTAATTTTACACGAATACCTTGAGAAAGCAAAACTTTAGTTGTCGTTTCGGCAAACAATTCACCAGCAAAACGGCAGTCATGACCTACGACTACACTTGGATTTTCGTAGCGTTGTTTCATCCATTCTCCTGTAGCGAAAGTCACACGAGCGACATTTTCAACTGTAAAATCATCAGCGATGATCGCGCGCCATCCGTCTGTTCCGAATTTGATTTTTTGTGCCAAAGTAGTTCAATTTTATGCATGCAAAGATAGTGAAAAGTAGGTGGGTTGTTGAAGCGTTTGAATCAGGATTGATGAATTTAGAAGTTCTTCAATAAAAAAATGTAGTGTACCAATTGGCAGCTCGTGTAAATAAAAAAGTTTGAACCGATCTTACAGGGTTTAGAATCATGAAAAAAATATACTTTTATTCTTTCATTTGAGCGGATAGTCGTTCGCATTACCCATGAATTTACTTGATATGATTCAACTTCGAAAATGTATGATCGTCAACTCATTGGAAGGCTACACAACCATCGTTTTCGATTCGAAAACACTTCAAAAACTGAAGGAAATTCGCCATGAATTCACTGAATCAAACAATGCGTTATTCAAAGACAATGTCAACACAGCCTTCGACTACAAATTCAAGCAAGAACGTAAGGAATACAATCACTTCTTGGGTAAGCCAGTGGAAAGTTGTCTGTCACATAACGGGAAATATCTATGGGTAACCTATTACCGCAGAAACTGGGATCCAAAGGCAGAATCTCCATCAGCTATTGCCATTATCGATACAGAAACGGATGAAATCGTTCGTGTCATTCCATCTGGTCCACTGCCCAAAATGATTACCTGTTCTTCCGATAACAAGTACATTGCGGTAACCCACTGGGGAGACAATACAGTAGGGTTGATTGATGTTTCCGGGAAAAATCCAATGGACTTCAGTTATGTAGCGCATATTGTTGTTGATGAGCGACTTGAAATGGACTTCGCGGCAGATTCGGATAGAGATACAGAATGTGGCAATTGCTTGAGAGGTACCGTATTTACGCCAGACAACAACAAATTACTCATTGCTAAAATGGGTGGTGAAGGAATCGCTGTAATCGATGTAGATAGTCGAGCATACATTGGAACGATCACAGGGGCCTATGCAAACCTGCGCCATTTGGTAATCAATAATGGTTACTTGGTGATGAGTTCAAATAAGTTTGGAATGGTTCAAAAAGCCAAGTTGGAGGACATCTTTGCGCAAGGATTTGATGACAATTCGAAACTTGTTTTCAAGAAATGGGAAACTGTTTCCGTTGGACTTGGTGCGCGCACGATTGACGTAACAGATGATGGAAAATATGTTTTTGCCTGTGTCAATGATGAATATAAAATTGTTGTTATTGATGCCCTGAACATGACAAAAATTGCGGAAGTCAATGCGGCAAAATTCCCTGTTGGTATGGCACTTTCTCCTGATGGAAAACAGTTGGTTACAACTTCTCAAGGAAAGGATTCTGTTCCGAATACAGGAAACACCGTGATGGTGTTTGAGGTGATATATGAGGATAAAAATGATTAAAACACTGACTGTTTTCAATGCATTCATATGATGAACGAAACTAAAACGAATGTTCCCTCAATTGCGAAATATACCGCACTGGTTACTTTCCTAGTACCCGTCGTTTTGGCATTGGCTTTTATCGGCTCAGGAAATAGTGAGTTCTTATTTATGGGATTTTATTTCTTCATTTGTGCTGCGCTCGTAAATTTGGTGGTACTATTTTACCTTGCAATTTTAGCGTCGAGAAGATCTTATCCTACCTACTTGTTAAAAGGCATAGCTTTACTTTTGCTCAATGTTCTCACTGTGATTGCATTCGTTGCGATGGGTGTTTATTTTACCAATATTGTGCGCGTTACCTTTATCAATAAAACAGGACATACGGTGAAAAATATAGTGGTGTCAGGTTGCGAACGAATTAAAATTCAAGAAATAGAGAATGGAGATTCGGAAACGGTTTGGGTTGACATTAAAGATGATTGCTACATACTAATGGAATATTCAACAAAAAACGGTCAACGTAAAGCTGAGGTCGTCCAAGAGTATGTAACGAATGGTAATGGACAAATCCTTCATCATCAAATCGGTAAGTCAGAAATATGAATCCCCAAGTAGATGAATTCTTAGAAAAAGCGAAAAAGTGGCAAGCAGAAATGAAACTTCTTCGTGAGATTGTACTTGAATGCAGCTTGACGGAAGAATTTAAATGGCGCCAACCCTGTTATTCGATAAACGGGAAGAATGTACTTTTTGTAAGCTCCTTCAAAGATTATGGTGTTCTTGCATTTTTCAAAGGAGTGTTGCTTGCAGATCAAGCGAAGATTCTTGCTCGCTCAGGTGAGAATACGCAAGGCATGCGCATGATTCGCTTTACCAATTGTGAGCAGATAAAGGCACTTCGGTCTGAAATTAAACAATACATCTTTGAAGCTGTCGAAATCGAGAAGGCAGGATTGAAAGTGCCTAAAACGGATGTGGCTTCACCATCTTATCCAGCGGAATTGGTGGAGGTCTTTGACAAAAATGCCGAGTATCAAGAAGCATTTGAGAAACTCACACCTGGAAGACAGCGTGCGTATATCCTGCATTTTTCATCAGCAAAACATGCAGAAACACGTTCTTCACGCATCGAAAAGTATAAAGCACGCATTCTAAAAGGCAAAGGAATTGACGACTGTATCTGTGGTTTATCGAAACGAATGCCTTCATGTGATGGTTCACACAAGTTCATGAACAAAGAGTAGTTCCTTGCTTGGTATGCCATTTATGTAACAATCATTACACTCGTTCCGACGAATATGCGTTAATATCGCGCCGTAAAACAAATTCGTATGTTCAAAGCAATCATTTCATTTTCGGTGTTCATCTTCATCTATTCGATGTTAACAGCTCAGGTAGTACCTTTCAATGTGGCATTGGAGCCAATGGATATTCCTAATCTAGGAGGAATTCAGGCGTATGCTTTTGGGCAGCACAACGGGAAATGGTTAATTGTTGGAGGTCGTTTAGATGGATTACATCGACGACAACCCTTTGCAGCGTTTGATGTTGCAGGAAATAACAATCAACTTATCGTCATCGATCCTGTGACAGCTCAAAAATGGTCAGCCCCTTTATCGTCATTATCGGTCAATTTACAGGAGCAATTGAGTGCAACCAACATGGAGTTTCATCAGGAAGGAAATTACCTTTATGTGCTTGGTGGATATGGATTTAATGCGGCCACTTCGGCACGTAAGACCTTTGAAAATTTGACTGCGATAGATGTTCCATCGACCATCGACGCAGTAATCAATGGGACCACAATCACACCTTTTTTTCGTCAAGTTTTTGATAACCAATTTGCGGTGACTGGTGGTCATTTGAAGAAAATCAATAATACATTTTATTTAGTGGGTGGAAATCGGTTTGATGGAAACTATAATCCAATGGGAAACCCAACTTATACCCAGGTATATACCAATGCCATACGCAAGTTTACCCTTCAAGATGACGGAACAAACTTGATCATTACGCATTTACCAACAATCACCGATGCAACAAATCTTCACAGAAGGGATTACAATGCTGTCGCTCAAATTCTGCCTACAGGGGAGCAGGGAATAACAGCGTTTTCAGGAGTTTTTCAACCAACCATTGATTTGCCATTTCTTAATTGTGTAAATATCGACAGTGCCAATTACAGTGTGAATAACACCTTTCAACAATATTACAACCATTACCATTGTGCTGTTTTACCTCTATATTCCGTGGCTAATAATCAAATGCATACTGTGTTTTTTGGAGGAATAGCTCAGTATTACGATAGCTCTGGGGTGCTTGTTCAAGACAATAATGTTCCGTTCGTAAAAACAATCGCACGGGTGAGTCGCGATGCCTCTGGAGCAATGGCTGAATACAAATTGCCAATTGAAATGCCAAGTTTATTGGGTACGGGAGCGGAGTTTATTCCAATTATGGATGTACCTCATTACCCAAATGAAGTGCTTAAATTGGATGAATTAACAGCTGATAGTACCTTGGTCGGATATATTTATGGTGGAATAAGCAGTACAGCAGCAAATATCTTTTTCACAAATACGGGAACGCAAAGTAGTGCCAGCAGTCAGATTTTTAAGGTCTATGTAGTAAAGAATACAGAATTGGGAGTTCATGAATTGAATGAGCAAAGCAATGGGATGCTGAAAATAAAAGTTTACCCAAATCCCAATGATGGACGATTTGTGGTTAAGTTTCATCTTGATAACATCGAGAATGTGCGGATAACCCTTCGTAATGTGGAAGGTAAAGTTCTCGAGGACCGAGTGCTTACCGATGTGAAAATCGGAGAAAACACCTTTCAACGTAAAGTGCGCGGATTGGAATATGGTGGAATTTATTTGATCACGGTTGAGACTTCAACAGACAAGGTCACTCAAAAGATCATTATAGAGGACTAAGAGAATTCTAAATCAACTTGATGTCAATATCAAATGTTTGTGTGCTTAACTTCTAAGGGAAGTGTATCTTTGAGCGAACATTTTCGCAAAGACTCATGAGCGAGCATAAACTCCCCAAACTTCCACCAAAAAAATACCAACCAAGTGGCTTGACGATTCTCTACGAAGACCAAGAAATCATCGTAGTAGACAAGGCGCCTGGATTACTAACGATCGGAACGGATCGGGAAAAGGAACGCACAGCCCATTACTTATTGAATGACTACGTGATGCGCGGAAACGCAAAATCAAAGAATCGTGTCTACATCGTACATCGCCTTGATCGAGAAACTTCAGGAATCCTTGTGTTTGCCAAGAATGAACAATCGAGGCAGTTTTTACAAGAAAACTGGCAGGACTTCGCAAAGAAGTATGTGGCTGTCGTTCAGGGGAAATTGAAACACAAACAAGGGGAGATCACGACGTATTTGATGGAGAACAAAGCGCTTCGTGTGTATTCTGTGAAAGACACGACTACGGGTAAATTGGCACGAACAGGATTTAACGTTCTAAAGGAAAATGAAGAGTTTAGCCTATTAGAAATTGACTTGTTCACTGGACGAAAACACCAAATACGTGTGCATCTATCTGAAAAAGGTCATCCAGTTCTTGGCGATAAAATTTACGGTACTACTGCAAAAGGACCGCAACGCTTGGCCTTGCATTCCTCATACCTTCGCATCATTCACCCTTTTAAGAAAAAGGAAATGGTGTTTGAGACTGAAATTCCAGGCTACTTCACGAGCTTCTTTCAACGTGAAAAGGGGGAGGGGAATCTAAAGAAGTAGGATTTCTACTTTTAATGCTGCAGGAACAGTACTCTTATTTTTATGATGAGTATCATTTCTTGATTCATTTGGTTGCGCTAGATTTGAAATTCAAGAAAACCACTCAAATGAAAAAATCTCAACATTGCATTGACGCCTGTTTGGCTTGCGTAATCTCCTGTGAAATGTCCATTACAGACTGCATTGCTTCAGGAAATCGAGAATGTATTCTACTTTGTCGCGACTGTGCAGATATTTGTGCATTGTGCGCTCGTTTTGATGCCCGAAAATCACGATTTAGCCATGACATCCATCTGTTATGTGCCACTATTTGCGAAGAATGTGCAATCGAATGCGCGAAACATGCGGCACATCATGAAAGCTGTGCGCAATGCGCTGAGAACTGTAAATTGTGTGCAGCTGAATGTAGAGAAATGGCTACCGAAACGTTATGGTCAGATTACTTCGAGAATTCGCGGATTGTCTTTTCGATGATCGCCACACATTCCATCAATTCGCTTTCTGTCATCACCAAAGGTGGCGCAAAACGAATGATATTTCCATGTGTAGGTTTCGCTAGAAGTCCATTGTGCATCAATGCAACACATAGATTCCAAGCGGTTGAACTATCTGGTGTGTCATTGACAATAATTGCATTCAATAGACCTTTTCCACGAACTTTAAGAATTAAATCCGATGAATCTATGATGCGTTGCATTTCGTTGCGGAAAATGACCCCTAAGCGTCGTGCATTCAACATCAATTGTTCTTCTTCAACCACTTCAAGTGCAGCAACAGCCACCTTTGCAGCCAATGGATTTCCTCCGAAAGTAGAACCATGTTGCCCTGGTTTAATCACCATCATGATCTCGTCATCCGCTAAAACAGCAGATACAGGGTAGACACCACCAGACAATGCTTTACCAAGAATAAGGATATCTGCTTTCACCGATGTTGCTTGACGCTCGCATCGTTTTTCGCAAGTACAATCCCCGCATGTAGCCAAAATACTTCCTGTTCGAGCGATACCAGTTTGTACTTCATCGGCCATAAACAATACATTGCTTGCCTGACACATGGCGTGTGCGCGTTGAATGAAATCAGCGGAAGGAACATAAACTCCAGCTTCACCTTGAATGGGTTCAACAAGGAATCCAGCTACATTTTTGTGCGCAAGTGCGTCTTGAAGCGCGTCCAAATCGTCGTAAGGAATGCGGATAAATCCAGGAGTGAACGGTCCGAAATTCGTGTTGGCATCAGGGTCGTTGGAGAAAGATATAATCGTTGTTGTTCGTCCATGAAAATTTCCTTCACAAACGATAATTATTGCATCGTTTTCGGCAATTCCTTTTTTCTCATACGACCATTTGCGACACAATTTAATCGCCGTCTCAACTGCTTCTGCTCCTGTATTCATTGGAAGAACTTTGTCGTATCCAAAGAATTTAGTCACGTATTCTTCGTAAGTACCTAAAGAATCGTTGTAGAAAGCGCGAGATGTAAGTGTGAGTTTTTGCGCTTGTTCAGTAAGTGCGCCAACAATCTTTGGATGACAATGGCCTTGATTTACAGCGGAATATGCTGATAGAAAATCGAAATAATGTTTGCCTTCAACATCCCACACATGTACACCTTCGCCTTTTTCAAGGACAACGGGTAGTGGGTGATAATTGTGCGCACCGTAGCGATCTTCAAGTTGCATTAAGTCTGCTGAACCAAGCTTTGTCATATTCTGTAGTTTACCATGTTGAATGACATTCGTCGCGGAGAATGCCGAACCTTTCCTCATTTCAATGCAGGAGAGAAATCATCCTAAAAGCAGGTCAAAGATAACCAATCCTTTCAAGTGGAACAAGCAGAAAGACCTATTCAGAAGTCGCAATGTGGGATTGGCTTTATGATGAACAACGTATTCGTTTTTCCATCAAAGGAATCGTTCCACCAGAAAATTTTTCCTTGGAAGGTACGCTTGTTTGGTAGCACATCGATGTCAAAATAGCGCGTTGGTGCCTGTTCGTTGTTCATTGGGATATAATATCCGACAAGCACCTTTTTGTCATTTCGGATTTTAATCAGTTTCTTTTCCTCGGTACTTCCAATTTTCCCAATCAGAATACGAACGGTGTTTGTTGTGGAATTTTGGATATAAAGCGCAACGCTGTCCTTTTGAGGTACAGGCATGCATTGATTCACTGCGGGTTGAACAGGTTGGGTTTCTAATTCATAGTGAATTGTCAGTTCGCGGTCCCATGAATTGTCAATCGAGTGACTGAAACTACCGTCTTCCTTGAAATAAAATGTTTCATCGTAATGTTGAATCCCTCCGTCTGGCTGAAATGTACGACGGATTGTTTTCACGGCTCCTGTTGAATGGTATACGATATCTAAACCGCTGCTTCCATGTAAATAACCTCGTGCCCCTTCGAAGACTATAGCACCAGCATTGCTGTATGCGATGAAGTGGGTGTAGCGTTCATGCTTCGCGTCGGGGTAGCTAATTGAGGATATCTTTCCGTCTGCGAAATAACAACGTATTGAATCACCGTTGCTAAGGTGCTTAGTTTTGCAGTTGAGTTGCGCAAACAGTCCAAGTTGAGGGAAGAAAAAGACAAGAATTAATAGTCGTTGCATGTATTTTTTTTCCGCGCTCTTGGCAAGATACGTACCAAAGCAGTTAGGCATCTTTAGGCTTGTGTGCATCGTCCAACAAATCCAGCACGGTCTTCACCGGACTAAAGCTTTCTGAATCCACCTCAACAAACATTGTATTCCAATTCGCCATGCTGCCATTCCATAGTCCGGGTAATTCAATGTAACGAACCGGTGTACCATTGTGGTCCTTACGAACGATGAAAAATGCGGAGGGATCAGCAAAAAGTGTAAGATCAAACTTCTCTCCGGTCAACGAATAGGGAGAAATCGCCATAAGAACAGGGTTGAAATGACTGCTTTTTAAAAGAATATCCAATTGATCTGGAGTGGATGCAATTTGCGCTTTTTCAACAATTTGTTTTGTTCTCGTCCCTGTAGTTGAATCTTTGACCCAGAATGGCCCAC
>JAJTDQ010000130.1 GCA_021300505.1 Cryomorphaceae bacterium | reverse complement strand
GCTAAATGTGCGAGATATTCGGTATGTCCAGGAAACTGAAACCCAGATTTCCCCATGGCCTCCTTAGAAATTGGTGCTGTAACAAGCACATCTACTTTTCCAGCCGCAAGGTCCTGTGTCGCGCGCTCCAACGATAAGAACGCATATTTTCCACCTGTTTCTGTGGCCTTACCCACTTCCAATTCTACCTCATCGTTCCACACGTTCACCAAATTTACTTTTCGGTTTTGTGCTTCTTCCGCCGTGCGGCAAGAGGTGTAATTGAACTCATTGTCATTGAGCACTTTCTTATAGTGCGCAAAAATTTTGTTTGAACCATAAATCACAGGAGTGCAATCAAGCAACATGCGTGAGTCGCGAAGTGCTTTGATAATCACTTCCGGACCAATGCCATTCATGTCACCAATGGAGATTCCCACACGCACTGGGTTGGCGCTTCCCTGCTCTTTTACTTGTTCTTTTTCCTTCTCCATTATTTCATCTTTTTCAGGTAGGTATACAGCAAACGAATGCCTGCTCCTGTTCCTCCCTGACCTTTATAATCTTCCTTCGCATCCAACCATGCTGGTCCAGCAATGTCCATGTGGACGTATGGCGCTTTAACGAAGTGTTCTAGGAATTTCCCAGCGGTGATCATTCCAGCGTTTGCACCTCCAAGGTTCTTTAAATCAGCGATACTTGATTTCATTTCATCGAGGTAGTCATCCCAGAAAGGAAAACGTACCACGCGCTCATGTACCTCATCACCAGATTCTTCCAACTTCTCGAATACATCCTTACCGGCATTCCCCATGATGACAGAAGCCTTTGTACCGATCGCGCGCAAAGCAGCTCCCGTCAATGTTGCCGCATCAATCACCAACTCTGGTTTATACTTCGCGGAATATGCCAATGCATCTGCCAAGATCATACGTCCTTCCGCATCGGTATTCAACACCTCAACTGTTGTTCCGTCGTACATGGTAATGACATCTCCAGGTGCATATGCATTCAATCCTGGGCGATTGTCTGTTGCTGGGATCAAAGCGATGACATGCACTTTCAGTTTTTGCAGGGCCGCCAAATAAACTGTTCCCGCCATGCATGCCGCACCAGCCATATCGCATTTCATGGTGTCCATAGAACCAGGAGTCGGTTTTAAGCTCAAACCTCCCGTATCGTAAACCACACCTTTTCCAACCAAAACAATCGGTTGTTTGTTGACAGGCTTTTCAGGCTTATACTCCATGATGGTGAATGTTGGAGGATCAATCGACCCTTTATTCACTGCCAAAAGTCCTCCCATCTTTAGGGATTCAATTTGTGTTTTTTCAAGCACCTGAACAGAAAATCCAGCCTCTTCACCTAAGGCACTGATGGCTTCACTTAGCTGGATCGTGTTGAGGTGTGAAACTGGATCGTTGACCTTGTCTCTCGCCCAAAACACAGCCTTCACTATAGATTTCAATTCTGCAATTTTCTTGTCGCTTACTTCATCAGACACATGGATCGTTTGAAGTGCGTGTACTTTTTTGGATGCATCTTTGAAGAAACGTAAGTACTGGTATGACGAGAGCATCAATCCTTCAAGGACATGCAGCACTTTTTTGTCATCACCGTAAAGTGCGAGGTCTTTCACCTCTTTGTTCAATGACAATAAAATCTTGCTTCCGTGTACACGCAGTTGTTCGTGTGAAATCGAGTCCTTCACTAAAAACGTGTAGCCAGAAGCTGACTTAAGAAAATCAAAGTTCTCAGAACCTTTAAGAAATCGCGCGACGAAATCACGCACTTCAGCACTGAGTTTTTTGTCTTGACCTGTTTTTTTTCCTGCAACCACTACCAACGAACCCGCCGGGATGGTGCTATATTGTTCTATGTTAATCATGTTGAATGTATTGTACAAAGGTACTGATTCTCGGTCATTAATCTTCTTCAATTATTTCCCCTTCGAATTCAAATTCTTCCTCTTCGTAATCATTCAAATTCACGTCATAAAACTCTTTGTTCAAGGCTTTCCCCATGCGGTAGTTCGTAATCACAATATCCAGTAATTTTTCGCGGTAGCTGATTTGCTCTTCTAGGTCTGGAAGGTTAGGATTAAGGCAGATATCACCCAAGTATTTGGTCTTGGATAAATCACCACCCAACCAGCGACCATCGCGTTTACCAAGGACATACACACCCACTTGATTTAGCTTTCCGAAAGGATCGTAGAATTTCCATACCCCGTCAGGCAAGCCGTTTTTCATCATTCCCTCGTTTTGAAGAACCCCGTTGTCGTAGTAGTTCTTCACGTAACCATTCATGCGTTGCAAGGAATCATGCGCTTCCCAAATGGTCATCAATTGACGAATCTCGTAGTGATCGGTATGTGAACAATCGTATTTTTCGAACTTCTCGATGATGTAGCTTTCGCTCAATTTTCTCCCCGCAGCATTGTAATCGGTCAAAATCCCTTTCGCCTTGAACTTCACGCTGTCGTTAAGCACAATAATCGTATCAAAATAATCTACCTCATACAACATCTCACCATCGTAACTGTAGAATTTCCAACAGCCTACTTTCTTACCGCTCGACAAGCCACCGTCGCGGGCAATCGTGTCGTTTGGATAGTATTTCGTCATGTGGTAGCTGATTCCCGTTTTTTCAATTAAGCTTGGACGACCCATGTAGGGCTCATCGATGTAATCTCCAGCCAAGCCCAAATCAGCGATGACGGCATCCAAACTTTGTGACGTGGTAATGTCGTATGGTTCGAAATAAATGGAGTCACGCCAGTCAAATTGGTAGCGGACACTCAATTGATTTTCTTCCCAGATTTTCTCTTCCACGGGATATCCGTACAAGAATTTTACATAGTGATAGCGGAAACCAAGTGTGTCATAGGCCTCATAATCTTCGATCGCTTCACCTGTTAGGAAAAACCCACGTTTCGCCAAGCTCCCGTTGATGTGGTACGCCTTCGATTCGCCGTTTAAGAAACCACCTTGGAAGTTAAGGTTATAAAGTAGCACTGAATCCTGACCTTCTAATGTCAAGTAGGTTTTCACATAGCCGTCCAATCCACCATCTTCGTAATTCATGGTCGTAAACGCCATGTCATTTCGTTCAATGGCAGGTCCGTGCATGTAGCCATCCTTGAAGCTTGTTTCTTGCAAGATTTTTCCATCCCAACGGTAGCTGATGAACTTCCCGTTTTTCATTCCGTTTTTATACTCCGTCGTATAGGAAAGGTAGTGCATGGCTTTTTTCGGGAAAGAATTTTCAGAGTATCCGCCTTCGTATGCCGACATGGCGCGGTCTTCAGCCGACATCGGAAAGATCATTTCATTTTGAACCACCAGTCCGTTGACCAAGCCATTTTCAAATGGAATTACCCATGCAATGCGGCCTTTTTGATCGTACACATACCACGTTCCTACTGGCTTACCATTGAGCATTTGGCCCTTAATCCGTTTGTTGAAAGGCGTTGCATTTTTCCCTCCTCCAGGGTTGTAGTCTTGTCCCAATTCATCATATCCTTCAGTTCCACCTTGGAACGGATAATTCACGAAATCGGCGAGGAAGCCATCCATTAAATTGTTGTAAATCACATTGGCGAAATCCTCATCCCATTCTGAGGCATCGATGGTATTGATCAAATCAAAATTGCGCACCTTTTTACCCATACGGTAGCGCAAAACATCTTTTCTGATCTTTTTTGACATCGTAAAATTACCTGGAAGCACAAGCGTCATCCCATTCTTCGTGCTGACCTTGAATGTTTTCTCTTGAAAGGAGATATCCACATCCCCAGTCAATGGTGTGGAGCCATTTTCATCCACCGTATACAAGGTAAAATCTTCGGTTACATCAAACATCTCCGAGTAGCCATTTACGTTTCTTACGGGTATAGTGTCTTTTTCTAGGTCCTCACGAAAGGATGCCGAATGTGTCGTTACAAGATCAAGATTTCCTGTGCGGTAATGCGTCGTGCCCGTCCAGCTTTCAAAATTCTCGCTGAATGTCAACTCAGATGAAAGTGTTGGCTTACCAGTAACGGCATACAACGCAAATTGCAAGGTACGATCCTGTGGATTATAGCTGCGGTTGTACAGTTTACTTTGGTCGTCTTTAAAGTACGAACGAAACAAGATGGAAGGTGTCGTCATGTATTCGATCGAATCCATTTTGTCGTAGAAGAGGTATTTTGTATTTGGACGGTCTTCCACACTTAATCCATCGATTGTGATGTATTTTATCGTTTCTGGCTGAAAACTGACGCGCACAAATTCTCCTTTGTTGTCATAAACCATTTCACGGTACAACTTTCCTTTGTAATCGTAAACAGAACGGATATATTGATTCGAATCTGTGTCGAAGCGAATGACATCATGCGCTAAACCATTGTCCCAAAAGACTGAATCCTCTGCCACAAGCATTCCATCCACAAATTGATAGCGGTACATCAATTGACCATTCGGGTATCTGTCTTCATAGATTCCTTCATAGTTAAAAATGATACCAACGCTGTCTCGGTATTTTGCACCTGAAATGTAAGATTCGGTTTTCTTATCGTACACAACATCTTCACCGTATCCATATTCACCATCCCAGCCTTCACTGTAACCGTACTCACCATAGTATTCTTCGTCATAGACTTCACCTTCATAGGAAGTATAATCTTCTTCTTCCAAATCTAATTCTTCCTCATCCAAAATGGCCAATCGGAAGATGGAAGCGAAGTCATCACTGATTTCCCATTTACTGTCAAAGTCATAATCCAAATCAATATCGGTATATCCTTGGATCAATCCATTCACACGAATAAGGGGTTTACGTACCACCTTATCTGTTGACGCATAGTTTACTTGCGATGTGATCAATTCATTGTTTCTGTTGCGTGTTCGATTGACCCCTTTTCCGATGTACCCCACTGATCGAGAAATCCATGTACCCGTAGCTTCATTGTCAGTGTAGGTTCCTTCGAGTGTTGGATACATTGCACGGTTGTATAGGCTGTATTTTCCGTTTTTCACTCCGCGTTGGTAGGAAACGTATTCTACCGTAGTATCCATATCCGGAAAACCACGATCAATGTATTTTTGCACGTTCGATTCATTCCAAGATGGCGACAGAGTATGTTCCTCAAGCATCCAAACACCGACTTTTAGACCATTTTCGAAGCGTCCTTTTTTCAAAGTGTCCCCTTGCATGTTCAACCAAATCGCTTCTCCTTCGAGTTGATTGTTTTTTAGTGTAAAAATTCCTGCGACAACACCTTCCTGATCGTTGAAATTTCCCTTTTGATCAATCAAATAAAATGTTTCGAGCTTGTTTTAACCGTTTGGACGGCACAAAGTATCCCCCATTTCTTGAATTTCGGCTGTCCTTACGGAAGTCTCTGCGTACTTCTTTCCACATTGCCATTCCTTCCTCCTCACCATACACCTCGATGTAGTAAAATTTCTCAGAAAGCAATTCTCTTCTTCGGCTGATTTTCTTGCCCATGTCGAAGTAGGAATTGTGCATTCCCGTTGGCGCAAAGTAAGGATATACAAAGACTTGTTCTCCATTGAACGCGGTGGTTTTCACTTCAGTTTCTTCTTGTGCGTTGGCATTGAAACAAAATGAAATAACGGCAAGTGCCACAGAGCAGCCCACCTGAATAAATGATTTAGAAATGTTCATAGCGAAATTGTTCGGTCTGGAGAATTGTTGGTTTGTCATTGATCCATTTAAATGTATTGACTTTCGTCGGATTACCTGCGTCATTTAGCATAAAAGTGGTTTGAATGTCACAGAGAAATTTCGAGGTGGTAAACGTTGAATCCACGAATCCGGTACACTTTCCCTTGGCATTGTAGTCAAAATTTCTTTTTGTCGTTAATGGTCCCCGATAAAAGAGAATACGCGCAATTGCTCCCGTTTTTTTCGAATAGATATAGCGCGTCAAATTCACTTTTATTTTGTCTTTTCCTAAAAAATAACTTAACGTTGGCTTCAACACCGTTCCCATGACTATATGATCGTAGATCTGAGGTTCGGGAATGGAATCCACTTTTTCAATTCTTCTATTCGGATAATAATACCTTCTCTTTCCAGTTTGAGTATTTCGGAATACCATCAAGTCCTTCCCGATTGAAGCGGGATAAAACATCGATTTCACCTCTGGTACATTGGCATCTTCAATAAAATCCAATCGTGAAGTATCCTTTACCACATGAAATCGTCCAAAGCCCATAGCATCATGACCTGTGGGGTAATCGTACCGAATCAAACCTATTTGTTCATCGTCATAATAGCTTCGAATCACCATGCAACGCAACATTCCGTTGCGGTTGAAATAGTACTGTCGCTTTTCACGAAGGCTTTTGGGCGCGTCTTTGATCTCCGTTTCGTAGATGGTTTGCGTAATGGAAGAAATTTTCTGTTTGGCAATCATCTGTTCATTGAACCAAACGGGAAATGATGCTTCATCCTCTTGATCAGTGTACATCAACTGCATACGAAAAATGAAATCATGCGCCTCATTTTGTAGCTTTGAGGGTTGAGATTCATGCTTTTTACCCGCACAAGCTCCAAGAATGAAAAGCACAATAAAAATCTTCCGCATTGAACAACCGATAAATATGGTTGTTAATTTACAAACATTCTTTCAAAGC
>JAJTDQ010000129.1 GCA_021300505.1 Cryomorphaceae bacterium | reverse complement strand
AAATCTTTGGTCCCAGCAAAAAATGCACTTGATGTGTTTTCAGCCCATGTCAACGACTTTGGGGTGTCAGGTCAAAAGATCGCAACTGGGATTGAGGATTTAGATCTTCGTGTTCCTTTGGTTCAAGGTGAATATGTAGTTATTGGAGGTCGTCCAGCTATGGGAAAAACCCATTTATTGATAAACCTTGCGTTGAATATATCCGCAAACGTACCAGTGTTGTATTGTAGCTTTGATTTATCAGAAGGGTTGTTGATCAAGAGAATGGTATCTGCACTATCAGGACTGTCTTTGAACCAACTTATGCAGGGCTCGTTGAATCGTTTAGAAATGCAACTTTTTGAATCGGTCAAATTGGAATTTGAAAAGCGCAATTTATGGATAAGCGACCAACCCACGAAATCCCTTCAAGTTCTCCGTGAACGTTGCAAAAAGCACGTTGAAGAGGACGGGGTGAAAGTTGTTTTTATTGATTACATTCAGTTGATTAGTTCTGATCGTTATCGTCATAACCGGGAGATGGAAATGAGCTATGTCAGTCGAGAATTAAAAGCAATTGCTCGAGAGTATAATGTGTTACTCATAGCTTCAAGCCAGTTGAGTCGAATGGTCGAAACACGGGGAGGTGACAAGCGTCCGATTTTATCGGATTTGCGCGAAAGTGGTTCAATTGAACAAGATGCTGACAAAGTGTTTTTTCTGTATCGCCCAGAATACTATGGCTTTCAGCTGGATGAAGATGGTAATGTCACAGACGGAATTACCGAATTAATCTTAGCAAAAAACAGAAGTGGTTCTTTAGAACGTTTACACTACGCTAGGGATGCCCATTATTCCCGAATTGTCTCGATAAGTGAACATCTTGAGCGATTTTCAATAGATAGGGAAAGATTGAACGAATTAGGAGATACACCCTTTTAATGAATACGAGAGCCGTTGCCCAACTTATGTATCGGACTGACCGATAAGTGGTTGTGTACCTGCAACCCCAAAAGGAATGGAAGCCATGAACTTCGATGTTTCGTCGAGTTCCGCTGCGCTCCACTTTCGCCGAAACATCTAAATTGAAGATAAGCGGCAACGGTTCTCTCATTTTATTTGCACATATGACAGTATATGAATTTGTAGAAAAGCAGCGTCCAGAATTAAAACAATCGCTGCGCACGCAGACCATGAAAATTAAGAGTTCTCCTGAGTTGACGAAACATACCATCTCAGCAGGGCTTTTGCTTTCGTTGCAAAATGCACAAGACGTATGCGCCTATTTTCAGCTTCCAAGAGCGGTACTTGAACAATTGATCAATTCACCGAAGTACAGAAGCTTTTCGATAGCCAAGAAACGTGGAGGAAAGCGATTGATTCAGGCACCCGAACTAGGACTGATGAAGGTTCAACGCATTTTAAATCATGGACTTCAGTCATTGTATGCGTGTAATCCCAATCCTTCGGTATTTGGATTTGTAATCAACGATGAACAGGCCAATCCAGCATCACCAATTGTTCAGAACGCTGCACCACATGTGGGTAAAGCCTATGTGCTTAATATTGATTTAAAAGATTTCTTTCCGTCCATTCGTGCACATCGAGTCAAAGAGCTATTCATGTCTCAACAATTCCGATTTAATGAACAAACAGCAACGGTCTTGACCTTGTTGACAACGTATCAAGGACGTTTGCCTCAGGGGGCACCCACATCACCAATCATCACCAACTTTATTTGTGCAAAAATGGATGCGGAGATGAGAAAAATTGCAAATGACAAGGGCTGGACCTATACACGTTATGCAGATGATTTGACTTTTTCCGCGGACCTATTTTTTGATGCCGAAGCAGTCGCTGAGATTCGCTCGATGATAGTATCAAATCACTTTGTCATCAACGAAAAGAAAATTCGACAAAAAGGCAAGGGGAGAAGGAAAGAAGTAACAGGTATTGTGGTTAATACGAAACCCAATGTTAAACGAAGTTACATTCGTCAGGTTAGAGCAATGCTGCACGATCTTGAAAAAAATGGACGTACAATCGCATCTGCAAATCATTTCAAAAATTCTCCCGTAGTTAGAGAAAATGATCATTCTGTCTTTATAAATCGCTTAAGAGGATATATTTCTTTTATCGGTCAAGTGAGAGGCAAGGAAGATCCAATTTTCCTTCGGTTTCAAGAGAAAATGAAAGCATTGACATAGGGTGGCTTCGAGTTCCTCCGCCACAAAAGAAATACGCTGTACTAATATCTTGACATCTTGATGTCCTTTTTGAGCATTGAACATAGAATATGGATTGTATCCATTGTCTCTTGTCCTTTGTCTCTTGTCCTTTGTCTCTTGTCCCTTGTCCCTTGTCCTTCCTCTAATAATATGGGTCATATAAAAGTGACTCAATCATCCCTCTCATCGAGCCAGAACGGGGAGCTTTAGCTAGATTCATTTCGTAGGCTTTTTCAGCAACTGATTCAGCTATTTGTAGCGATACATCTCTTATTTCGCGGATTGGTGGATAAAGTGAACCGTGATTTAAATCTTCTTCTGTTACCAATTCAGACAATGTTTGAGCAGCAACAAGGAAAAATTCATCTGGAATAAATTCAGACTGACAGGCAGTGACACCAAGTCCTAAACCTGGAAAAATGTAGGCATTATTTCCTTGTCCTGGATCGTAGGATTTACCATTCAATTGGACATTGTCGAAGGGGCTTCCGCTCACAAACACTGCTTGTCCATTGCTCCACGTGTACGCTTGTTCAGCTGTACATTCCGCATTTGTGGTAGGATTAGAGAGAGCGAAAATAACCGGATGCTCATTAATTTTCGTCATTTCTTCAATCACCTCTTGTGTAAAAGTACCTGCAGCACCAGTCGCACCAATTAGAATATCTGGTTTAATAGATTTGATTGCATCTACAAATGAAAGATGTTCATGTTCATGGGCGTAAGGTAGGTTATGGTCCATTAAGTCATTGCGCTCAGCGACAACCAAACCATTGACATCAACAAACCATAAATGACTTCGGGCTGCCTTACTATCCAACCCTTCTTTTTCGAGTGCATAGGAAATGAGATCTGCAATTCCTGTAGCGGCTGAACCAGCACCAAGAAACATAATGGTTAATTCTGAAAATACTTTTTTTGTAATTCTAGTCGATGCATAAACACCCGCTAAAGCGACGGATGCGGTGCCCTGAATATCATCATTAAAGCAAAGCACTTTGTCTTTATAGGATTTGAGCAGTCCATAAGCGTTGGGTGTAAGAAAGTCTTCAAATTGAATCAATGCTTTTGGATAAAGCTGTTGGATACTCATGATAAATTCATCTACCAATTCAACGTAAGCATCGCCTTCAATTCTCTTGTGTGGGTAGCCTAAGTAAAATGGATCATCCAATAGTTGTTGATTGTTCGTTCCGACATCGAGCATTACAGGAAGGCACTGAGCGGGATTGATACCAGCGCAAGCCGAATAAAGTATCAATTTTCCAATAGGAATTCCCATGCCATTCGCTCCCAAATCACCTAGACCTAATATCCGTTGCCCATCTGTGACCACAATCACACGAATGTCCTCTTCTGGCCAATTTTTTAATATTTCAGCAATCATTCCTTTGTCGTCAGGTGTGATATAAAAACCTTTTGTCTCGGAAAAAAGATGGGAATATTCGCGGCAAGCTTCTCCTACTGTTGGTGTATAAACGATTGGAAGCAGTTCTTCTATATTTTCAATTAAAACACGATAAAATAAACGCTCATTTCTGCTCTGAAGAGCAGATAGGTAGGAGTACTTATCGATATTCGTTGGTTTTTTACGCAGATTTCTTAGTACTCTTTTGACTTGGACCATTTGAGTCGAAACCGCGTAAGGGAGCAAGCCCCGAATAGACTTTTGGTCGCGCTCATCGTGCGTAAACGCTGTCGATTTGTTGACTTTATTGTGCTTTAGCCAATGTAAATTATTGTCCATATAGAGAATTTAGGTAAAACTAAGAATTATGTATATAGGAAGTCAAACTTCGTTGAAACAATGCGCGCTGTTCCATTTAATTATTTGGTCGAAAAAATTAAAAGGATATCGTTTTGGAAAATACGATTACGGTTTAAATCTAGTGTCTTACTCAAAAAAAAGCACTGCTCAGGTTATTTCATGTGGTTCATGTCGTTTTTACACTGTGACAACCCCTTAAAATGTAAAGAATCTTGACAACTAAGGTCACTAACTTGTGCGTTAACAGCATTTTGACCTTCTTTGCCAGTAATTTTTTCGTCAATGCTCAATCAACATAAAATCTTGCGTGTTTTGCAATTGATTTCATTATTGAAACAAGAGCCTGCGAAATCTATTCATCAACTTGGTGCCATAATTGATACGACAGACCGAACGGTTTATCGCTACTTTGATTTATTACGCGAGTTGGGTTTTGAGTTGCAACGTGATCTATTCAATCGCTATTCTATACCCGCTGGTTCGGGTGAGGGAGGGGTTAAATTCACGAACGAGGAAGGCGAACTGATACGGAAAATGGTTTTAAATTTTGCTAAAAACCATCCACTAAAAGATTCAATTCTAAAGAAAATTTATCTTGCATCTGAAACCACAATTGTTTCTAGTCACCTTTTGAAAGCGCATCTAGGTCGAATTGTTGAAATGTTGAGTGAAGCTATCGAAACGAAGAAGCAAGTTGTTCTAAAGAATTACCACTCATTAAACAGCCAAAAAATTTCTGATAGGTACATTGAACCGTTTGCCTTTACGGACAATTACCGAGCATTGATGGCCTATGAGCCCACATCTGGTCAAAACAAGTACTTCAATATTGAGCGAATTACCAATGTTGAATTACTAGATGGTACCTGGGTAAATCAAGATAAACACGCTTTGATCAAGCCAGATGCTTTTGGATTTGGTCCAACAGGTGAGGAGATATCTATTCATTTTGAAATGTCCCTGAGAGCATACCTTCTATTGAAGGAAGAATACCCATTGTGTTCACCATATTTGAAGAAAATCCAAAATTCAGATCGATACGAATTGAAGATGAAAGTCAATAGCCGCGTTCCTATTGATCGTTTTGCTCGCGGATTGAACGAAGAAATGAACGAGCATACAGATTGAAATAATTGAATGGATAATAAAGAGTTCTGGGTTACAGAACTCTTTTTTGTTACCTGCCCTTGTGTAATTGTAGAAAATGTTGGATTTCATTACGGAGTTTCAATTGTTCATTCAACTCAATGATAATCGGCTCTGCTGCTTCATGGTTTTTATCAGACAATAAACTTTGGCGTAGAAGTCTCAATTCTGCAATACGATCCTCTGTTTGTTTCAGACAATTCTCTGCAAAATGATGATCTTCAGGTTTTATTTCAATCAGTAAGTTTCGAATAAAGAGTTTTGATTTAAAGTTAACAATGATAAAGGCTGAAGGAATTCCTATTGCACCGATTAAATACCATTTTCAATGCCAAGGTCAAGCACATAGTTATTCACTCTATTTCCCGGCGCTACCG
>JAJTDQ010000128.1 GCA_021300505.1 Cryomorphaceae bacterium | reverse complement strand
AATGATATTGAGAAAAGTAGATTTCCCCGTTCCATTATTTCCAACAATCCCCAAGCGTTCTTTTCGCTGAAAATTATAGGTAAAGCCATCCAATATCACTTTATCACCAAAAGACTTCCCGACCTTATGTAACTCAAGAATCTTTGACCCCAAACGCTCCATTTTTACAGGAATGTCTATCTCATCATCATCAATGCGTTGACTTGCGACCTTTTTGATATCTTGAAAAGAATCAACTCGCGCCTTTTGCTTCGTACCACGAGCTTTCGGTTGACGACGAATCCACTCCAATTCCTTCTTAAAGGTATTGCGCGCCTTATCTATAGTAGAAGACAATTGTTCTTGACGTTCGGCCTTTTTTTCCAAGTAATACGAGAAATTACCCTTGTACTTATAACACGCTTCTTTTGCCCACCGGAAAGACTCCCAATCAACAAATCGGTATTGTCCAATTTAAGAACAGAAAGGATTTGATTGACCTTCACCTCCATGTCCCAAGCGTTGAGTTCCGTCAACTCATCGTAACACGCGTTCACTGCTTCATCGTCACCATCGCGAAGTGCTTTATTGTATTTCTTTACAATTTGAAGTTCGGGAAGATCATGCGAAAATACCGCTTCGAAAATCGTATGTGTCTCATCCAAGTTTTCGCTTTGTTCCATGAACGCCACACGGATGTCATTTCTGTAAACTACACGACCACTATCGTAGTCCTCCAGGCCCATCAAGCAACGCAACAGCGTAGTTTTACCATTTCCGTTCTTCGCGACGATGGCTACTTTTTGTCCTTGATCAATTCCAAAGGTCAGGTCACCAAAAATAAGCCTATCACCAAACGATTTGGTGAGATTTTCTACCGATAAATAATTCATGTTAACGCAGTCTGTTCAATGAGTCTATCAATCCTTTGTCACGTTTGATGGAGAGATTGGCCATGAACAAAAATGGCAATCCTGCAACGAACAGGAAGAAACCAGCGGCTAGCTGGCGCTTCAATGGTTCATCAGATAGGTCATCAATCCCCACAACGGAGAAAACAACCAAGCCGATGATCATGAAAACATAAATATAAAATGCAGTGCGCACCAATTTCAATTGACGATTCAAGTTTTTATACCCCATCAACGTGATAAAAAGTAAAAGTACCAAGGCGATTAATCCAATGTAAAGTGGGTATTTAATGTCCTCCATTAAACCTTCTTCATAGACAAATTTCACTTGATGAATACCAAAGGAATCAAACACGAAGGAAGATTCTTTACCTACAAAATGAAATACATCTGCGCCGACAGCAACAATCGACAGGAGGACAATAGCTATAGCGAGATAAACGGATTGAATGCGCTGAATCATGACAATTTTATTTGGTGCAAAGATAGTGACGAAATGTGAGTTACGATTTTGAAAAATTTATAATTTGTTCTTGACGGAATTTGATGCCTTCGGCCATATATGAGTATAGAATTTTGAACATGGAGCATAGAACATGGATTTGATTATTTCTTTAGCTTGAAGTCCCTTGTCCTTCGAAGCTCATAGAGCGAAGAAGTTTCTTTTGTCTTTTATGGCTTCGAGTATGCTGCGCACCTCATGTATCCGCTGGGGCGGAACTGAGCTACCGAAGCATGAACAAAGTCTTGAAGCGAAGCGGTCTTTTGTCTTTAAGTCCCTCGTCCTTCGAAGCTCAAAGAGCGCAGAAGTGTCCCTTGTCTTTTGTCTTTTGTCTTTTGTCTTTTGTCTTTTGTCCTTTGTCCTTTGTCCTTATGTCTTTTATCCTTTGACCCTCAATATGGAAAATGAACCCTTCGTGCATCTAGGTGTAAACGCATTCCGCTAAAACACTTATGCCATGAAATACATCCAGATTCAAACACCGTGTTCCGAAGATTGGAATGCCATGAAACCAAACGAAAAGGGAGCATTTTGTCAATCTTGTGCAAAAAATGTACTTGACCTAACACGAATGTCCACTACTAAAATTCATGCTGTACTTCAACAGCACCAGAATCAATCGATTTGTACACGGATTCAAAACACACAACTTGATTCGTTGAACCTTGAATTCGAACGTTGGTCGAAGGGCACACGATTTCACATGCAACGCGCCATGGTGGCTTCACTGTTGATTGTTTTCGGGCTAACATTATTCAGTTGCACCAATAAGCAGCAGGAGGAACAAATCCGAATTACTCAAAAAAAAATGACCGAAGTTGTTCAACAACAACAAAATGAAACTGCAGAAAAAGAATTTGAATGGGTGAATATCCCCATCATTCAGGAGCTAGAAGAAGTGACCATGGGTGAGATGGAAATGCCACAAGAAGTTATCCAAGAGATTGAAGCAATTGAAAATGAAAAACATGCATTAAATTACACCATGATGGGAGATATTGCCATGTTGCCCGCTTATTATGAATATACCCAGCAAATCCAACCTGTAATTGAGCTGGACGCCAATGGCAATCCAATACCTAAATACTTTTCTGCTCTAGCTTACCCAAATCCAGCTGTAGAATCGAGTACATTAAAACTTGGAATCCCAACTGCCATCGATGCCAACACTCCCGGTATTTACTTGGTGATAATTCAATCCAAAGAATTCAAGGAAACCGCGAGAGTGGTGAAGCTTTAGAGAATTACGAATTATTAATGACGAATTACGAATTGGACGAAAGCACTTCTTCGCTCTTTGCGCTTCCTCGTAATTCGTAATTCGTAATTTATAACTCCCCCTCACCTTCCGTAAATCAACCAAAGCGCGTGTTCCGTTATTAATTTATTCAGTTCGTGGCTTAAATCGAATTCACTTGATTTAAGTTCATTTTGGTTCTCATCAAAACTTGACGTTTGTACAATTGTCCCTCGATAATCGTGAAAGAAGAAGATGTCATCGAGGTTTTTAACTGCGTCATTTTTCGAATACTTCACTTGGAAATCGGACAATACCATTCTGATATATGGATAGTAAAGCGTAAACATTGGCTTTTTGTCTTTCTTATTTTCATAGAAGCTTATTCCAACTTGACGACAATCGGATAGTAACATGTCTGCATTGAAGAAAAAATCTTCCTTGACTTGAATTCTTTCCAAATCCCACGACCCAACTGATTGGCTCAATTTGCTCAAGGAATCTCTAGGAATAGCAGTTTTAAACTCTCCATTTTCACCGTAATAATACCAATTGATCTCATTCTTGAAAATTTCGTCAATCAATAAACTGAAATCAATATGCTGAAACAATTTCGGCTCATTCGAAACATTTAGTTCCCTCCAAATTCGTTTTGAATAAACAACAGAACGCTCTTCAACAAAAAGATACGAGTAAAAGCCTTGATTATTTCTTATCAATTGATATTCGGGATACGATGCATACAAACTACTGTATGGATTATTGGTTTCTGGGTAGATCAAATCAACGGTAAAATTATTTTCAAAACTACGTTGAACTTGCATTTTTCCAGATTGATCCCAAACCGTCCATACTCCTATTCGTTGTCCTTCTTTAAAACACCCTAGAACTTTTACTTGACCATCAGAATAGGTTTCCTTATATATCCCATTCATGTGATTATCTTCCATTCCATAGTCTACAGTCAGTGCATCGACATTCATGCTATTGTAATCAACATTTGCCGTTTTCCGAACTACCCTAAACCCAATGTATCGTGAAGCGCTATCTTGGTACTCAAACGTAAAATTCCTATGGAAAATGGATGAATCGCTGGACTTATTTTGCATATGAAAGGAACCTCCAAATACCGTTTTCCTTTTCATTACTGGGGGGTCCGATATTTTTGCATTGTACTGATAATTCAACGTATTAGTAAATTCATACATACTTTCATCATAGCTGTCCAAGGTCCACGTTTCAAGAACGTTTGTATCATTTAAACCATAAATAGCATTGTACGCCATCATTTCAGACAATAATGGAAGGTCATATAAATAGGTCAATCCATTTGCTGCTGATTGTCGATTTAACCATTGACAATAATTTCGGGCGACCGTCCATGAAACACCCGGCATAGGACAATTGTTAAGTGAAGGATTTGCGAATAAATCGTGTATGAGTTTCTCATCAATTGATCTCGATTTTGGAAGTTGAGCCTTATAAAAGGTAGCCGATGAATCTCGCTTAATCGCTTTTAGGTATCGTTTAAATTCTCCAACAGTCACCAAAGCAGAAATACTAAATGGTTCTACTTGAACTTGTTTAAATCTCGTAGGGGTTAATCGTGCATCAAAAGTCATTTTTCCTACAGGATAGTATTGACTGAACAACGGTTGAATACCGGTTGTGAAAAGGAATAAAATGAAAATTAGTCTGAACATGGATAATAAATTAAATCAAGGTAACATAATACAGCATTACAGCTAAGTTACGTCCACATAACAATTCATGCTTACTTTTCGTATTGTTTTTATTCTCGAAACAACATGGAAATTCTAATCATTGTGAATAGGAGAGCGAGGAAAATTCGTGACTCGTGGCTTCGAGTCTGCTAGCGCACCTCACGTGTCCGCTGCGGTGGAGCCACCGGTGCTTCGAGTCTGCTAGTCCCCTAAAGTGGAGTCACCGAACTCGTAACTCGTAACTCGGAATTAAAAAAAGAGCGAGACGAAGTGTGGGAGGGAGTGTGAGAGCGAGGACAACTCGCTACTCATAACTAAGAACTACCCCCCCCATTTAAAACACCCCTTGTTGATAAAAAAGCATACTTTTCAAACAACACCCCCTCTATTTTGAATTAACTTTGGCAAAAAAATTAAAAAATGGCTACAAAAAGAGAGCAAGCGTATCAAGATGTACTCAATCGTACACCAAAACACATCGACTTCGATGGGAAAGTATCTGAATTGTTTGGTAAAAGCGTTTTCCATATGGAAATTATGCGCGAATACCTTCCTTCGGATGCCTTCAAATCCATGATGGAATCCATTCAAAATGGTACGCGTCTCGACCGCAAGATGGCGGATCAAGTAGCTTCAGCAATGAAAGATTGGGCCTTGACAAAAGGAGCAACGCACTACACGCACTGGTTTCAGCCATTGACCGGTTCAACTGCAGAAAAACACGATGCCTTCTTTAAGCCTGTTGGTCCAGGAAAAGCGATCGAACGCTTCGACGGTGATTTATTGGTTCAGCAAGAGCCAGATGCCTCCTCTTTCCCAAATGGTGGAATCCGAAATACCTTTGAAGCACGCGGATATACTGCTTGGGATCCGTCTTCTCCTGCGTTTGTGATCGGTAAAACTTTGTGCATTCCAACCATCTTTATTTCGTACACAGGAGAATCGCTCGATTACAAAATGCCATTGTTGAAAGCACTAAACGCCGTGGATCAAGCTGCAGTTGATGTGTGTCAATATTTTGATAAAAACGTAACAAAAGTCAATGCGACTTTGGGTTGGGAACAAGAATATTTCTTGATAGACCAAGCACTTTTCAACGCACGTCCAGATTTAATGATGACAGGCCGCGCATTGTTCGGTCATGCTGCTGCGAAGGGGCAACAGTTGGAAGATCACTACTTTGGTTCAATTCCAGAGCGAGTAACTGCGTACATGCGTGACTTCGAAACAGAAGCCATTCAATTGGGAATTCCAGTAACAACGCGTCACAATGAGGTAGCACCAAACCAATTTGAGTGCGCTCCAATCTTCGAGGAATGTAATCTGGCTAATGACCACAACTTGTTGTTGATGGACCTCATGGAGAAAATTGCACGCAAGCACAACTTCCGCGTTTTACTGCATGAAAAACCCTTCTCAGGTGTCAATGGTTCTGGAAAGCACAACAATTGGTCACTTGGAACAAACACTGGTGTAAATCTCCTTGCCCCAGGAAAAAATCCAAAGTCAAACCTTCAGTTTTTGACGTTCTTCGTGAATACTATTAAAGCCATACATGATCATTCAGATATACTACGTGCATGTATTGCATCCGCTGGAAATGATCACCGTTTAGGAGCTAACGAAGCACCTCCAGCAATTATCTCCGCCTTCATCGGTACACAGCTTTCAACTTTGTTGGATGACATCGAAAAGAATGTGAAGGCCGGAAAAATGACGCCTGAAGATAAAACAGAGTTGAAATTAAACATTGGAAAAATCCCGCAAATCATGCTGGACAATACCGATCGTAACCGTACATCTCCGTTTGCTTTCACTGGAAATAAATTTGAATTCCGTGCTGTAGGTTCATCAGCGAACTGTGCATCTGCAATGATTGTATTGAATACCATCATGGCGAAACAATTGAAGGTATTCAAGAAGTCAGTTGACGCGCGCATCGATAAAGGCGAGAGCAAAGACGAAGCAATCTTGAAAGAACTACAAAAACTTATTAAAGAATCGAAGAAAATTCGTTTTGAAGGAAACGGTTACGGTGAGGAATGGGTAAAAGATGCTGAGAAACGTGGGTTGAAGAACTTGAAAGACACACCTCGTGCATTACAGGTATGGGCGGATAAGGATGTCGTGAAGTTGTTCGATGAAATGGGAATTTTGACACCACGCGAACTTGAAGCACGTCAAGAGATTGAATTCGAAAATTACATCTTGAAAGTACAAATCGAAGCACGCATCATGGGAGATGTCATCAATTCGATGATTGTTCCTGCCGTGGTTGACTATCAGAACAAATTACTTCAAAATGTTCAAGGATTAATCGATGTCCTTGGCGCTAAGGCAGGTAAAGAGGCAGCGAATGCTCAAATTGAGTTGATCCAACGTATTGCTATTCACATGAACAAGATGAAAGCGGCAGCAGACACTATGCTCATGGCGCGAAAAGCAGCAAATAAGCTTGGTCATGCTGAAGATAAAGCATTTGCTTACTGTGATAAGGTGCGCATTCATTTTGATGAAATCCGATACCATGCAGACAAACTTGAATTGCTTGTGGACGATCAATTGTGGCCATTGCCAAAATTCAGAGAAATGCTTTTCACACGTTAATAACGTCAAAGAATATATGATCAAGAAGCCCGGACATTGTTCGGGCTTTATCGTTTCCACTTTTTTAGTTAAAAAATGTCATCAACCCTTAGGATGCATCGCAAGAAGATGACTACATTTGTTTAAAACAATTCTAAATAAGGTGCGTATCCTTTTAGCAGACAGCAATGATTTGGTTCGGGTTGGACTTCGAACAATCTTGAATTCACATGGTGGATTTCAAATCGTTGGTGAAGCAAAAGACAACGAAGAATTGCTTGAACAAGTCGCTTTTTTTGGTCCTACAGTGGTACTCATCGACTACACCTCTCCGGGATTTGATATCGACATTATCCCTAAGGTGTTGAATTCGCACAAAACGGTGAAATTCTTGGCGATTACCCCTGAACAATCAGGTCAAACCTTGGTCAATGCATTGCGTTCAGGTGTCATTAGCTACATTAAGAAAGATTGTGATCTAGGCGAAATCATTAACGCTGTAGAGGAAACAGCGTATGGAAACAAGTTCTTTTGTGGACAAATCCTTGAAACCATTCAGCGCGCTGCGATTGATGTGAATGATATTGATTTTGAATCCTTCTCGTGCGAACCGGTGATACTCTCCGAACGAGAAAATGAGATAATTACATTAATTGCCGAAGGACTAACGAATCATCAAATCGCAGATCAGTTGTTTCTTAGCAACCATACCATCAACACCCACCGCAAGAATATCATGGCAAAATTGGGTGTGAAAAACACGGCTGGAATCGTTATGTATGCCGTGAAAACAAATTTGGTTTCTCCGAATAAATTCCTATTTGCATCGGACAACGCCTAACCATCTTTGTCTTCAATTTAGGCCTAAGAATTGCTGAATGCCTGAAAAAAAAAATTGAAGTCATCTTGAACGTTTATCACATACATTTGTACAGCTGGCAAAATTTGTTCACCATGAACTTCCGTATCCTTAGTTTTTTACTACTTATTTGCACGTCTGCTTACACTCAGTCGATCAACACCAATACTGCACCGCAGAGTAATTCAAACGTGAATGTGATTCAATCTGAGTCTTTGGAAGAACAATCGATTGACACAGTTTCTTTCACTAAAGAACAAGAGAAACGCGAAG